>CAZBCT010000001.1:0-115691 GCA_964490485.1 uncultured Candidatus Brocadia sp.
CTATAAACATTTCACCCCTACGGGGCTATTTTTCAAAAAACTAAAGTGTTACAAATATCTATATTTTACAATGGGAACGAAGTAGGCAAGCACAGACTGGATATGTTTGTTTTTGATAAATTTGTAGTTGAATTAAAGGCAATAAAAGAAGTCACAAATGAGCATTTTGCAATTGTTCGTTCCTATCTGAAAGCAGCAAGACAAAGACACGGCTTGATCTTAAACTTTGCGAAACCAATTTTGGAAATAAAAAGAGTAATTTTTACTGAATAATATTCCTGATCTTTCTGCCTTCCTTTGATGTTGTTTACTATTTTAAAGGGGAATACGTATGGATATCGATATCAACGATAAAGAATTTTCTCTTTTTCAGCGGTTAATCTACAACGAAAGCGGAATAAATCTTACTCCAGCGAAAAAAGAGTTGTTGAAATCCCGATTAATGAAACGCTTACGGGAAAGATCGTTGACCTCATTTAAAGAATACTATCAATACGTTACTGAAGAAGATACAACGGGTGAAGAATTGGTCAGTATGCTGGATTGTATCTCTACAAACCTCACTGAATTTTTTAGAGAATCGGCTCATTTTGACTTCCTGTCAAAAAAAGTACTTCCTGTCTTATCGGAGAATAAAAGAAAAAAACGAGAGAAAAAGATCAGGGTATGGTGCGCAGGATGTTCAACCGGTGAAGAGCCGTACAGTATTTCCATGATACTGTCAGAATGTCTAGAACAACTTTCTGGATGGGATATAAAAATATTAGCTACCGATCTGTCGACACGAGTTTTAAAAAAGGCCACGCAGGGAATATATGCAAAAGACCGGTTAAGGGGTATTCCCCTTCAAATGCTCAACACTTATTTTAAAAGGGGAGAGCATAATCTCAAAGACTGTTATCAAATAAAAGATTTCTTGAAAAACTTAATTGTCTTTAGAAGGCTTAATCTTACCGATGAAACCTTTCCTTTCAAAGGACAGCTTGATTTTATATTTTGCAGGAATGTGATGATTTATTTTGACAAACAAACACAGTCTAAACTGGTAGCAAAATTTTATAAGCATCTTGCCCCTGATGGGTATCTTTTTATAGGTCATTCCGAGAGCCTTGCCGGCACTGAAACCAGATTCCGGTACGTACGTCCGACGATATATCAGAAGTAACTTTCTATAGCATAGTTTATGCAGGACGGGCAGTGCCCGCCATGATTAATCTCCTGTCTGCGATGCATACGTTGCTGCAGGAGGCAATTCTGTTAGGCTATATAACTTTGTGTCCTTTGTGCCTTTGTTGTTCAAACACAAACATAAGTTAAAAACCAATGTAGTAGAAAAGGAGCTTTAACATGGCAAAAAAAATAAAGGTTTTGATTGTCGATGATTCTGCCGTAGTAAGGAAAATATTATCTACCGGCTTGAGCAGGGATCAAGGGATTGAAGTGGTAGGAACGGCGGCAGATCCGTTTATTGCCAGGGACAAAATTTTAAATTTAAGGCCTGATGTAATCACCCTGGACGTTGAAATGCCCAGGATGGATGGCATCTCCTTTCTGCAAAGATTAATGACCTATTATCCTTTACCAGTCATTATGGTCAGTTCCCTCACACAGGCAGGCTGTGAAACCACCTTGAAGGCTTTAGAAGTGGGTGCACTGGATTTTGTTGCTAAACCATCACAAGATGTGTCTCAGACACTGAATGAGATAGTAACTGAATTGGCAGAAAAGGTAAAAGAATCGGCAAATGTTAAAGTCAAAAAGACAGAATATGCCAAAAATACTGACCATAAAGATACAAACATCAGACGGACTCAGTCAACTCATGCACTAATCAACAGCACGCACAAGATCGTAGCAATTGGGGCATCAACAGGAGGAACGGAGGCGCTCAAGGAAGTATTGGTGCAGATGCCGCCTGATGCCCCGGGAATATTGATCGTTCAGCACATGCCACAGTTGTTTACAAAATCATTTGCTGACCGGTTGAATTCTCTTTGTTCTATCGAAGTGAGAGAGGCAAAGGACGGCGATAGCATTTTTCCTGGTCTGGCGCTGATTGCACCGGGAAATTATCACATGGAGTTACGAAGAAATGGCGCCCGATATTACATAACAACAAACCAGGAGCCACCGGTTCGTCGCCATAGACCGTCTGTTGAGGTGTTATTTGAATCGGTTGCCAAATACGCCGGGGCAAATGCCGTGGGCGTGATTATGACGGGCATGGGAGACGATGGTGCAAAAGGGCTGTTGAAAATGAAAGATTCAGGCGCCAAAACAATAGCCCAGGACGAAGATAGCTGCGTGGTATTTGGCATGCCCAAGGAGGCAATCAAATTGAGCGCAGTTGATGAGATCGTTCCACTGAATAAAATTACCCCTTCCATTTTAACATCGTTAGAAAAGAAAACACCGCAAACTCTCCTCTGTTAAAAGAATTGATGGTGTATGATAAAATAAGCACTTATCACATCGTATAAATTTCACATAACAGGAAACATTGTTAATTTGTACTCTAGCTCCTATCCGCAATTGTGCATAAAAATTGTTTTGCCAACTTGGGATCGGTCGAAAAATGTATATGGCAATAAGAACCAAGTACACGGTTCGCAATAAGACCATCTCGCTTTGGTATATGGTCACCATATTTAAAAACCTCATACGCATATTGTGTTTCTGCAGATGTGTGCAAAGAGGACCAATGAAATTCATGTGCCTTAAATATATCTCCTCTGCTGCACATAAGAGTATCCTGAATTGTCTTTGCCGTCACGTAGCCTAATCCCTGCCGTTTATTTTCCATCTTTGTTGTACCCTTCAGTATTCCGCACATCTCATGAGTATTATTTTTAAAATCGATCAATTGCTCAAGCAAATACATCATTCCTCCACATTCTCCATAGATAACCACACCATTCCTATGCGCCTTTCGAATAGATTCCTTCATGGTGGTATTCGCTGCAAGCAGGGAGGCATATAATTCTGGGAAACCACCCCCGATATACAGCCCATCAATGTCCGCCGGCAGGTATTTATCATATATAGGGCTAAAATATGTCAGTTCTACCCCATATAATTCCAAAAGGTCGAGATTGTCCTGATAATAAAAGTTAAATGCCTCATCCAAGGCAACGGCAATCCTGAAACAAAATCGCTCTTTAATCCCGCTAAATACCGTCTTATTAAATGGAGGGAGGTTATTTGGGGATGCGGCAATGCTGATCAATTTGTCAATATCCACAGTAGCCGACAACAATTTTCCAATTTTTTGATATGCCGATTTTGAAAGCTCCTGCTCAACTGACGGTACCAAACCAAGATGGCGCTCTGGAAGTATTATTTCCTCGTCAAAAGGGACATACCCCAGTACAGGGATATTGCAGTTGCTTTCGATAGATTTTTTAAGAGCAGTATAGTGACGCTCACTCCTAACTCTGTTCAGGATTACACCCTCTATTTTCACCTCTCTGTCAAAATGCTTGTATCCCAGCGCAATTGCACCTGCGCTACGCGATAGTCCCTTTGCGTCCATTACCAATACGACGGGGGCATTTAAAACCTTGGCAAGATGCGCTGTACTCCCCAATTCTGTCCCATCCAGGCAGCCGTCATATAACCCCATCACCCCCTCGATTACCGCTATATTCGATCCTGAGAAGGCATGTTCAAACAATTCCAGACACACATCCCGGCTCATGAGCCATGTATCCAGATTCCGAGAAGATCTTTCTGTAAGGGCGGTATGATGTGAAGGATCGATATAATCAGGCCCAACCTTAAATCCTTGAATGCAATAACCTTGGTCTTTTAACGCAGACATCAAACCCAGGGTGATGGTTGTTTTACCCACACCGCTGTGTGTACCGGCAATCAATATCCTTGGAAAAGAAGATGAAAGCTGTTTCATTCTTTGCTGGGATAATAATCTGGATTTGTAATATACTTTGTCCTGCAATAATCAGAACAAAAGTAATAGATTTTATCCTGATATACGCAGGTAACAAATCTTTTTAATTCATCGATTTTCATATGACATACAAGATCGATCGTATCCTCCGGAGGTGTAACAATTCTGAGATATTTTAATGGATCCTTATCAAAGTCTACCTTACATTCTTTACTACAAAAATAATATGTCACTCCTTCGTAATTGGAATTTGGAGTATTTTCGTCAACCATAATATGAATACATCCCATATCAGAAAAATATGCACAGACCGGGTCAACGACCTTCGGTTGGCCTTTTTTGGATACACTCATCGTATTTGCACACCCTATAATTGTGCATATGATACCTAGTGTCAGAAAATATTTTAGTACCATAGAGAACTCCTTATAAAAATTATAGCCGAACAACAGTAGGTAGAAAATCCCCCTTCATCATCCAACGAAGCATTCCGCCGAGCTAACACCAAAGATTCCTGATGAAGTCATCCCTTTACGAACAAAGAAAACAATGTATGGTTATAATATGCCAATTGAATGAAATTCTTCGCTCCGCTCAGAATGACATTTTCGCATTATTCTGTCATTCTGAGGGAGTGAAACGACCGAAGAGTCTCAACTTTGAAATTCCTAAACCTAAACCTAAATTTAGCTGTTAATGGTACTCTTCAAAAACTATAGTTAACGCCAACAATGGCTTTCAAATCAGTTTCCTGTTGTTCACCAAGCAGGTTTTGGAACACGGGAAAAGAAACCGACGCACCTACTCCAAAACGGGAAGTAACTCCTATGCGTAATCCTGGTGAAAAGAAAACCGTAGTTCCTCCACTATCTCTTATGTCTTCCCCATCTTCTTCGTCACGGAAAAGATACCTCACATTGATTTCTCCAACAGGTGCAAAATTTGGGTATTTATTTCTTTGGATCACCTGATACGCAGTTGCAAGATTCCAATCCATACGATCTCCTATTTCAAAGTCTCTTGCCCCCTCGGTACGATAAGTATACTGGATATTCGTGTCTAATGTCCATTTTTCTGTCAACCAACGTGAATAAGCAAAGCCAGTTGCAAAATCATAAGAGCCACTACCCGGCTGCTCTACAGTCTCTATCTTTTCACCTTCACTGTTCTTTTTGTCATCAACACCGGTAGGAAATTTAACGCCTGCGATAATCGCATAATGCCCCTGAGGTCCACGCCAAAAACGGTACTTACCTGAAAGCCACAAATCGGTGATTCCGTCGGGATTAGCTTGAAATATCTCAACTTCATCGTCTTCAAATTCACCTTCACGAAAGTTTATGGTTTCAAACCAGCCGATGCCAAGACCAATCGTTAGATCATCAGTAATACCATACCCCATATCAATAGTATGGAGAAAAGTCCTATCAATGACATCAAAGGCACCGGCTTCTTCAGCTTTTCTCAGGAGTTTTGGATTTGAAATGGACTCGAATTCTGTTAACTCCGTTCTTAAACTTACTGAAAATGCACCACTTTTTAAAGTAAGAGCAGGTATCGTAGTAGCCCCACCGCCAGTTCCCGGGCCATGGTTTGCCTCAACATTATTTAAAAATAACATAAGAAAAGGGACAAATACAAAAAACTTATACCCGTGATTTATCATGCGCACATTTATATCCTCCAAGGTAGGCCTTACACAATCTAACAAAAATTGTAACACTTTAATTTTTTGAAAAACCCCTTTCTCTGTAGGTGTGGCGTATCCGAAGGTATTCACACGTAATAAAAACAAAATCCGCTATGCGGTAAAAAAGCCCGAAGGGCTGAAATGATTATAGAACCATGGGCAGATAAAATCTACAACCCTAAAGGGGTGAAATAAAATTACTTCATAAGGGAAAGATGTGCATAGAATCTATTGACCCCCTAAGAGATTATATCCCCTCTTGTTTGCAAAGCCCAGTTTGAAGATCCTGTCCGCCAGGGCGTTTTTTGTCAGTTTTTTATTTGCCGTTATATTCAGTTTTGTTGATAATTCCACAAGAACATCCTTTTTGTGTTTTGTGAGTTCTTCAAGGATCTTCTCGGTAGGCAACCCTTCTAGCTGAATTTGTAATGTATTAATGTCAACGGCAACGCTTTTGGTTTTCCCGGATTTGGCTTTTTTCGGAAGGAGCATTTCTGCGAGGAGTGGTTTGTCTTTCAGGGTGTCAAAAAATGACACCAGCGTATGAATAGCACCAGCTATGTGGTGAATCTCAGCTGCGTCGGGAAAACGGCCAATGCTTTCCCGTAACACATCGAGTTCTTTTATTATCTCCGGGATCATGAGCGCCATCCTGTGTCTTTCGGCCTCGCCCGGAAGTAATGAGAGGCATTCTTTTGTTCTTGTTAACGCATCTATCAGATCGATTTTTTTTGCCCTTTTTGCCATGTTAATTACCGCCGACTTTCTCCAAAAATTCCTTGGTTACCTCTTTGTATTGCTCAGCAACGCGTATGGCGTTATCATCACCCATGAGGAAAACAGGGGTGGATTGCGCTGCAGCCTCGGTATAGCCGATGCCCCATGAAATATAGTTCTCAAAACACACGTCGCCGTGTTCATCATGAATATCCTGCATAATCTTCTTGTTCATACCTACAATATGGGGTCCTGCTTTATGAACCATGGTAAACAAAATGCCTTTCAAGGCAACGCATGCTGCGTCTACCCTTGCAATCCGGTATTTCTGAAACAACACGTTGTTGAGCTCTGTAATTTTCCTGATGAGGATGTTGATTCCAATCGTTGACAAGTGGTCAGGAATGGTCGTTATGATATAATAGTCGCTTGCCGCCAGGGAATTTTGGGTAACCAGGTAAAGATTCGGCGGACAATCAATCAGAATATAATCGTAAGTGTCTTTTATTTTATCCAGCGCCTTTTTCAGGATATGGCGTTGCTCCACATAAAAACGGGCGTCTCGCGCATCACGGGAAGTATCTATACCGAAATCAGATTTTATCTTATTCAATGTCCTTCTCAGCACATTGATTTGTTCGTGATAAAAACTCGTTTCGTTCCTCCGGGTAGTTTTTGAGGCCAGATCGAGATCAATTCCCAGTAGTTCAATGTCAGATGGAATCAGTTCTAACCGGGAGATAACCTCATGTACCCCGATTCTTACCGGGAATTTCCATAGGATGGTATTCATATCAAAAGTATCCAGGATATTATTCAGATATGCATGGAACAAATTTGATACGGTGCCCCGCTCCCGTTTAAATTTCTCCCATCGTTCCGGAATCGTGCACAAGAACGTCAGGTTGGTTTGAGGGTCGGTATCGATGAGTAAAACCTTTTTCTGGTGAAATCGAGCCAGGGCACATCCGATGTGGTAGGTGGTGGTCGTCTTGCCGACGCCACCTTTGTAGTTAATGAACGAGATGACCTTTGCCATAACTGCACGCTCCTTGAGAGAAATCTGGTTCTCTGGTGTATTCTTATAGAGCAAACGTAAATCGGCCTGAGTTCAGACGAGCGCTCACCCGAATGATTGCTTTGGGTTATCGCCATCGTAATGGCAGACGCAGGTATCCTTATTTGCTGCGTTTTCGATAGCATGTTTTATGACGATACCCATGTGTTTCGTATAAAATAGCGGTGTAGTTTTCGCCCGGACTATTCACCGAGGAACTCGATGCGCTTAATAAAAGCTTCTGCTTTTCCCTCATTTCCAGATGAAGAGGTATCAACTGCAAGACTAATCCCTGATATTGAGGGAGCCACATCGTTGAAAAAGTCTTGAAACGCGCGGTTCAAATCAAACTTTGAAATTACCGTTTCTCCAGGTTTCGGATTTCCTAAACAAACAAAACGTCCTCCTTCGTTAAAATATCTTCCTCTGTAAGGTTTGTTAATTGTGTCCTCTTTGCTGAGAAACAGGCCTATGAAATAGGGGCTATCCGGCACAAAAAAGGATCCGCTGGGCAATCGGGTATCACCAAAAAAGACATAAACCATCAACGCTTCATTGTTAACCTTTTTCTCATAGGAGGCATCCTGTGGGTATTGAAGAATTCCCCATTCAATCGTTACTTTCGAAAATTTTTTCAGAGTAAAAGACTCGTTGATAAGAAAAACCCTGGCCGGTTGCTTTGCTGTAACCATGAGCGCACGTTCTTCTGCTGATAATTCAATTACTCTATTGTCTTGAATTCTGTCCTTAAAATAAAATCCCTTTGACTCTAACCATCCATGAACAGCACCTCCTGAATAATCAGAAAAATCAATGAGGAAGTTTTCTTGATGACTGCCGTTTCTGCCCTGTTCGTCCAGACGATAGTTATTGGTGAATCTGGGTAATTCTCGCATTTCGGTCTGTTCCCTTTCTTCTGGAAATACGTTGCCGCTTAAGATAAGCATGATGACCAACATGATACCTCTTATGACAGAAATTCTCATTGTGCTTGCCATTTTAACTCTAACTCTTCTTTTTCAACTGATTGGCAACGGCCTGCGTGGCCCGTTTTATCGTTTCAGGGTCTCCGAGATAGTAATTGCGACGGGGTGCGAGATTATCCTCAAGTTCGTAAACCAGCGGAATGCCGGTAGGGATATTGAGTTCAACAATTTCCTTGTCGGAAATATTGTCCAGATATTTTACTAATGCCCGTAGACTATTGCCATGGGCGGCGATAATCACTCTCTTTCCGGACCGGATCGTAGGTGCAATCACTTCATGCCAGCAGGGAAGAAACCGTTCTACGGTGTCTTTCAGGCATTCCGTGAAGGGGATATGCTCCTTTACCAATTCCTTGTACCGGGGGTCATGTGCCGGGCTTCTCGGATCGTTCAACTCCAACGCGGGTGGTCGAATGTCATAGCTGCGTCTCCACAGCTTAACCTGTTGTTCCCCGTACTTCTCGGTTGTTTCTGCTTTGTTAAGACCCTGCAGTGCGCCGTAGTGCCGCTCATTAAGTCGCCAGTCCCGTGTTACCGGTATCCACATAAGGTCCATTTCGTCCAGAATGATCCACAGGGTTCGTATCGCCCGCTTTAGCACGGAGGTAAAGGCGGTGTCGAAGGTATATCCCTCCTTCTTGAGCGTTTGTCCGGCCTGCCTTGCTTCTCCGACGCCTCTTTCCGAAAGGTCAACGTCGGTCCATCCGGTAAATAAATTATCTCTGTTCCAAATGCTTTCGCCGTGTCTCACCAATACAAGTTTATACATGGGTTATATTCCTCGCTTAGTCGTTATTTTATTTATTAGTAAAGGCAATGGTAACAGTGTCCCCTCCACTAATCCCTTTTGCCAGGGGCG
This sequence comes from uncultured Candidatus Brocadia sp., assembly GCA_964490485.1. Classification (GTDB taxonomy): domain Bacteria; phylum Planctomycetota; class Brocadiia; order Brocadiales; family Brocadiaceae; genus Brocadia. The sequence continues at coordinate 9,217 of CAZBCT010000001.1, forward strand.
TGGAATGCTTATTATCACCATATCGCACCCTCTTGATGGGGGAGGAGATATGGTGAGGGTGAAAAGTTACAGGTAATGTGCCAGATATAGAATTCAAAAAATTCGGAAAACCTATTATACAAAAACCCCGGGATAGAACAAAAAAATTTTAACAAATTCTGGAAAGTTGCTCGCCGGGTTTGATAAATAACGGCGAAAGGTTAATATGGGTTTTTACAATACTGATTGAATCATCCACCCTCATAAAGATGTTCCTGTCATGACGAAGAAAGACGTCAACCAGAGAAGGTGCAAAAGGTTTCTTCGATCTTCGCTTTCTTTCTCTCAGGGTTGTTACTGTACCGTGGTTTGCGGCATCACAGGTCAGGTGGAAACCGCCAATTCCTTTGATATCAAGAATAACGTCCTTTTTGAGGAGTATGTCGGTTTTTTTCAAAACGGTTTGCTGGTTTTGCAGTTTCAAAGGTACGTCAGAAATTGCAGTCCACGGATCTCTTCCGTCCACGAGCCATACCTGTGATCCGCACGCAGAGCAGGCATTGGGTTGTGCGTGAAAACGCCAGTAATATTGATTCCGATTTTGCTGTACATAGCCGTTACAACCCAAATCTATGGATCAGATGAATATTGACTGATGTTTCTTGCTTACGCACGGTAAATTTAACTTCATCCCATTTCGGATGCCGCTGTATTTTCTTGATGTCAATCGCTGAGAAACCGATCGGCTCCTTTGGTATTCCCAGGATACCACTGCGTTCCAAGATGCCGCTGTTATTCAGATCATGATAGGCAGAAAGCGAGTATTCACCTGGCGTGACATTTTCAATCTTGTATATCCTGGTGTGTTCAGTCTGATCGATAAGGTGTGCCTTAATTTCCTGATAGCCTTTATCTCTTTTCCGATGGCATTCATCGCTATCGCAGATTGAAAACCGCACGGGGGCTTTATTCCCGATGTCCGTAAACCTGTCTACCGTGACAACTACGTCTTCGGCATAAACGTGAAATGAAATAACAGCCCATAGCAAACCTGCCAAGAGAGGAATCTTTTTTCTATCCTTCTGTCTTTTTTTTCGTTTCAAAGGGAGGATAGTCATGTTTTTCTCATAACAATTTAGCTTTTTGAAAGAGGTAGCGTCGAGCCCTTGTGGTCGGTTTGTGCGGGGGATAAACCGCCCGCGCTACGTATTCCATTTCGTGTAGGTTACCTATAAAGGTACGGATTTTCCAAAAAACTAAATTGTTACCCTTTCTCCATAAATTTGTACTGAATTTTTGCAATTAATCATTCCTGGACTGCAATAAATATTAAGAAGAGGTAACCCAAATGGATAAAAGATAACATATAATACTGCTTAAAAGAAAAAAATACAAGCCGGAGATAGAAGTCCGTATAGGCAAGGGAAACGGGTTGTGTCTTTGATAAATTCTTGACCGCAGGCTGCCGGAAAGGCTACAATTACAACTGCTTTTTGAGTCGTTTCTTTTAAGAAATCTTTACAAAGGGAGGCTGGAGATGGAAAAGGCAGTCATTGCAACGAATAAGGCGCCTGCAGCAATTGGGCCATATTCCCAGGCAATCAGGATGGGAAATATGGTATTTCTGTCGGGGCAGATACCCTTACACCCTTCAACGGGAGAAATCGTGCAGGGTGATATCAAGGTACAGGCCCGGCAGGTATTGGAAAATCTTAAATGCATTCTGGAAGCTGCGGGATCATCTCTGGACAAAGTGGTAAAGACAACTATCTTTATGAAAGACCTGAATGACTATGCGGCAGTGAATGATGTTTACCAGGAGTATTTCCCGCACAAACCGCCAGCTAGGGCTGCGGTTCAGGCGTCAAAATTGCCCAGAGATGCAGGTGTGGAGATAGAGGCGATTGCCTTTAGCAGTTAAAAGAAAAGTTTGACTTGCATTTCAAAAACTGTTAACATCGTGACTTATATTTACGTATACGTATAGGAATTTCAAAGTTGTTGCAGAGCGAAGAGCTTCTTCACTCTCTATTGAGAAGCGGTACGCCGAATATCGAATATCGAACAAGGAATGTTGAATGAGGAAGTATTTTTACTTCACTATTCGATATTCCTTGTTCTGCGGTTCGATCTTATCTTTAAATAAGCCGCCGAAGGCCTAATTCAATTTAATATTATGTTAACGATAACAGCAAAGGCAAAACATAGAGATATTTTTCCTGAAGTAGTAAATCTCCTGGACAACTCGAAGAAGTTTTTCGAACGGGTGGGTGCCGCTGACATGGAGAAAAAGGTGGTTGAAATGCGCACCCAGCTGGAAGAACCTTTTTATCTGCTGGTGGCCGGTGAATATAACTCAGGGAAATCCAGTTTTATCAACGCAATGTGTGGTGAGCATGTCTTGCAGGACGGCCCGACGCCCACGACGAATCGAATTACCTTATTGACGTATGGTGAGAAGGTTGAAGTCAGGGAAGTGGGAGACCATTTGTGTCAGGCAACCTATCCGATGGAATCACTGAAAGACGTTACCCTCGTTGATACCCCCGGGACGAATTCTATTATTGTAGAACATGCCGCATTGACGGAAAGTTTTGTGCACCGGGCGGAACTGGTGCTCTTTATCACTTCATCAGATCATCCATTCACCGAGAGCGAACGGCAGTTTCTACAATTTTTAAAGGGAAAATGGGGACGAAAGGTGCTGTTTATTCTTAATAAGATAGACCTGAAGTCTCCTGAAGAACTTAATGAGATTGTGTCTTTTTTGGAAAAGAATTGTTACCGATTGCTGGGTTTTGAACCAAAGATTTTACTGGTCTCTGCGAAGGATGCCTATAAGGCGAAAGTCGAAAACGATATGCTTCTCCTGGAAAAAAGCAGGATTAAAGAGGTTGAGGCTTTTGTGTTTGACAAACTTGATCTCGATACAAAGATAGATTTTAAGCTGGTTAGTCCGTTAAAATACCTGCATAACGTGTTCCAAGACCTGCATCAGAGCCTTACTGAGAAGGTCAGCAAGTGCAACACCGACATTAAAAGCATCGAACGGTTCGAGACGCGGCTGAAGAATAAAAAGCAGGATATGCAAGAGTATACCTTGAAATACCGGGATGAAATTAAACTCGTATTCTCCCGGTTAAAAGAGAAACTGGATAACTTCCTGAACTCCTATGTCACGATGAGGTCCGTAGTCCTTTCTAAGGTGGGGCGGGAAAAAATCAGTGAACGGTTTAAAAGAGAAGTGTACGGTCTTTTAAACCCACAAACAGACATGGAGCGGATTATCGACGATATGGTAGATTATGTTTCGAGAAATAACCGTTCATTATGGGACTTGGCGCGCGATCATATTGAAAAGGAAGTTGGGTATGACCGCAGGGCAGGGGGTATCGTTGAAGGACATACCGAACGGCACTACGACGACCGAAAGCACGAGATTGAAATTGCCTTGAAGTCGCGTTCCAAAGAATTCAGGGAGCTGGATATTGAGCGTGAGGCGGAGAAATTAAACAGTTCGGTACAGACTGGGTTTATTAGCTTTTTGCTGACGGAAGCGTTTGCCATTGGTGTTGGAGTTGGGGCTACCATAGTGATCTCATGGCTTATACCTCCTCAGGTAACCATAGGGGTAGCCGTAGCATTGGCATTTATTGGGTTGGCCATTTTCCCTCAAAGAAGAAAGTCGTTCCGCAATGAATTTATTAAGCGGACCGATGCCATCTGCGAACGGTTTGTCGAGTTTATGAAATTCGAAATCAATAAGGCGATTGATCGCGTAATAGAAGATATTAGCAACAATATTTCATCATACCGCGATCTCCGCTGGACAGAACGGGAAGAGACGGTGCGTCAGGTGTCAGAAGTTGACGTATTGCTGGAAAATGTGAAGAGCCTTATGCGAAAAAGCGGTTTAAGCTAATGAGAACGGAAACCCGTTGTTAAACAAAGATCGGATGCGGTTTGGGATTGGATATGATATTCATAAATTCGTTGAAAACCGCAAGCTGGTGCTGGGTGGGGTCGAGTTTGATTACCATTTAGGATTGCTGGGTCATTCGGATGCGGATGTCGTGCTTCATGCCGTATGCGACGCACTGCTCGGGGCAGCAGCCCTCGGGGACATTGGAGAGCACTTCCCGGATACGGATCCGAAATGGAAAGGGGCATCCAGTAAGTTGTTCCTTCTAAAAGTTGCCGACCTTTTGAAAGAGCGCCGCTACAGGGTGAATAATGTGGACGTCATGATCCTTGCCCAAAAACCGAGGCTCGGACAGAAAAAATTGGAGATGAAAAAAAACATAGCGGAATGGCTCTGCGTAGATATAGACAGGGTCAACATCAAGGCGACAACAATGGAAGGCGTGGATGCCATTGGCCGTGGTGAGGCTATTGCAGCCCAGGCCATTGCGAGTTTATGCGAGGATCTGTAATTGTAAAGGAAGAAGTAGTTTTACCATGGCGATCTGGAAAAGAAAACTCAAGAAAAAGGAATCAGACGAGCATTCTCAGAAAGAAAGTGTTCCTGAAGAAACCGGTGGGAGTAGTCCTCCGGTAGCAATCGGAGAAGAAACACTGGCAAAAGAACAACCAAAAGAGAAAGAGCCTATCCCTGAAAAACCACCGGAAGAAAAATTTCGTGAATCCATAGAGGACTTTGTACCTGGCGGAGTGCTTATATTCGACAAGAAGATTTCCGGTTTTTTTGGAAAGGGATTCTGGGGCGGATTGTCGGTACTCGTCTTACCACCAGTATTGGTATTTGGCTTAAGCATCATCGTCATTGTCTGTATGCTCGTCTTCCCTTTAATGGCAATAGTGCTTGTTGCATTAATACCCGCGGTCTTTGTAACCCTGTCTATCCTTATTATTGCACTCCCCGTGCTCTTTCCGTTGCTAATCCTGTTTTTGCTTATTACCGGCAAAGGCAGATTACTCATTGGCTCAGAGGGAAAGTGGTTTGGCATAGAGATGTTTGGGAAGAGCTATACCCTGAAATAGCCGTTTGAGCGGAATTCGTTTTCTCGTAGTCGCCATCATGGCTTAGGAATTGTCAATAAATAAAGGCAGCAATTTTGTTGCGGACTTGATATACTGTCTGCATAAATAAGGATGAGGTTCACTTCGGCAAAAGTATATGTTTGTTTTTATTTGCTTTACAATAAATTATCAATTATATTGTACAAAAATATCCCTCTGACTGAATTTTATTATCAACGGATACATGGGAAAAGTTGTTTTCTTAAAAAATAGTTTTATTGGTATCCTGACAGTATGGTTTCTTTTGTGCATATTGCCAGGCGACTGTTTCTTGTTAGGCTGTGGAGAAAAGGATTCATTCCATTGTGGTGAAAGGGAATCTGTCGTCTTATCACACAATGACGACAGTTCTTCTCTTCCCAGTGATGATCAGCATTGCTCACATTGTTGTCTTCTGTGTGCCCACAATATAGTTATGGGTTTATTACAAAACCCGTCATTATTCATCAGTAGTCCTTCCAGTTGTTTTCAAATCCTTCCTTGTAATCATTTCAAAAGCATTTTCCAGACAATCATTTATCATCCACCGCGTTTAACCGCATAATCCATTCTATAACTTTCAACATCTCATAACGTTGTATCGAGTCACTACCGAAAGATACGGAACATCCGTGAAACAATCGATACATCCGGGTAGTTGCGTCTTGTAATCTATACAGGCCTTTTGGCTTACTCAGGGCAGGTTTCAAGATTGCAGCTACCAATGGAATTTCCTGATGTTATGAGTACTTTCACCTGGAAATAACAACACGCTGTCATTCTGAGCCCTTCGCCGTTTGCCATTCTGAGCGAAGCGAAGAATCTTTATTGCCGCTCAGGGTGGCAGTAGGCAGGAAGTTTCAGTTTGTGAAAGATCGCTTCAGGAAGAATTCCTGTGAGCTATTATTCATTCCTTGGTTTATTGTGAAAGGTTTTTCTTATGGATATGCATTTTCGGTTTAAACCTCGTCTTCAAAGATCCGGGTTCATTGTTTTTGTTATCATCGTGTATGTATCTTTTTTTTTGTCGGGTTTCCAGTTAGCAGCTTTCGGAAAGGATCTTCCTGTCAAAGTCGTGGACGGGAAATATCAATTATCAAATAAAAACATTTCACTCGAAGAGTCCATTCGTATTGCCGTTGAAAAGAATCCTTTCTTGCAATCGACCAGGGATCAGGTAGAAGCTGCCTTGGGTTTGCTGAGGCAGTCGAAATTATATCCTAATCCTGTCCTTGAGTTCCTGGCGGAAGAAATTCCTGAGAACGAAATCGGTTTAAATCAAAGCCAGAACCTCGTGGCCGTAACTCAGCCCATCATCACGGGGGGTAAGAGAGGGTTAGGAATCAGGGTCAGTGAAAAAGCAAAAGAAAAAAACGAGTTCGAACGTGAAGCTGTTTTATTAAGTGTTGTTGCTGACACAAAAAAGGCGTTTTATAAGGTTGTCGGTGATCAGGAAGGGTTGGCTATAGCGAAGGAAACTGAGGAAATTGCGAAAGGAATTTTTGAAAGTGAAAAACTCAGATTTGATGCGGGAGAAGTGGCTATCACAAATGTCCTCAGGGCTGAGGTTGAATGGTCGAAGGCAAGAAATCTTGTTTCCCATGCAGAAGGCAATCTTGAAAATTCGATTAAGGAGTTACAAACGGTAATGGGCATCCCGGAGGAGATCGTTCATGGAGTAACGGGAATGCTTTTGTCAAGACCCGTGGAGTTGTCGCTTCCTGAGCTTGAACTGAAAATGAATGATAATCAGCCATTCCTTAAGGCGTCCAAGAAGAATGTCGAAATAGCGGAAACGCAATTGTCGTTGGAAAAAAGGCAGGTGATACCCGATATCAATGTATCTGCGGGCTATAAAAGGCTTTCATCGGAAAACATAGACACCGTACAGCTCGGTGTTGAGATTCCAGCCCCTTTCTTTAATCGCAACCAGGGTAATATACAAAAAGGGAAAGCTCTTTCAAAAAAAGCAAAAAGTGAAAATCAGTCAGTTTATAATGAATTGCTCTTTCAGTTACGAAGAAATTTTAATTCATACAATGTAGAACGGAAACGCGCCATTGAGTATCGGGATAAGATTCTGCCAAAGGCGGAAGAATCCCTGAAGTTAATTACCAGGGGATACAGAGAGGGTGAGTTTGATTACATTGACCTCCTGGATGCGCAGAGGACATGGGCTGAAACGAGGATTTCCTATATTGAATCCCTAAAAAGTTTAAACCTGTTCATTGCAGACATTGAAAGACTGGCAGTAACGAAGATAAGGGAGCAATAATGGCGATAAGAAGATATTTTCAATTAGGTTGCCTTTGGCAACGACTTTAAATCTCCCCTCTAAAAAGAGGGGCCGGGGGTGTGTTATGGCATTATGTACACACCCCTTAATCCCCTCTTTCTAGAGGGGAATTACAAAAGATTGAAATCCTATACATCAATTAGGCCTTCGTCAACTTTTGCGCTGTGTCCCTTCGCTGGTTCAATCGTCCTCGATTGAACCGAAACGGTTGATATAATTTCGTCTCACAGCACAAGCTTTAGAGTATCGTTCAAATACATGGTTCAATCTGCAAGATTGAACCAGCCGTAGGGGGGATACGAAGACATTTCAAGTTAAACACGGACAAACAAGTGATTTAAAATTCCTAACATTTACTTAAAAGGGAAAAAGAAACGTATGAATTATTTACACTCATGGAATATCAGAATGATTAGTTTCGCGATACTTCTTTTATGTATGGGAGTCTTTTCCATTGCAAATGTTATAGCACATCAAGGTTGTCAGGATACCCATAAAGGTGAAATGTGCCCTGAACATGGTGTTCCGGAAAATGAATGCGCCTTGTGTAACCCTGCCATGAAAAACAGCAGTTACGAGGAATTATTAAAAAAGCACTGTGAGCACAACATCTCCATTATTGACTGTGACGGGTGTCGTTATGAGGTTGGGGCCGTCAAGGTCGATAAATCGATAATAGGGGAGATTATAACCGTAGAAAACGTCGAGTTGTTTGACATCGATGTAACTCATAAGGCAACGGGTGAGGTAGGACCAAACCGCGACCGTTTTGTTATCGTTTCCCCAAGGGTATCTGGAGTCGTTAAAGAGTTATTTGTGGACTGGGGAGACCATGTGAAGAAAGGACAGAAGCTGGCCCTATTGGATAGTGTAGAACTGGGGGAGGTCAGGGCTAATTATAAGAAAGCGATGGCAATGTTAAGAATGGCAAAAAAGAACTATTCCAGGGAAAAGGCTCTCTATAAACAAAAGATTTCATCCACAAAACATTTTCTGGAAGCGGAGAATACATACGAACAGGCGCAAATAGAGCTAAAAGCGTTAAAAGAGAAGTTGATCCTCATGGGTCAGTTGGAGGATGACATCCAGTGTATAGCCGAAGACCAGGTATCCTCACTGTTTATTCTTTCAGCCCCCTTTGATGGTACGGTGATTGAAAAAAATGTAGCCATTGGTGAACTAAAGGATGCCTTTACACCGGTTGTCACCATTTCTGACCTCACCAATCTGTGGGTATGGTTTGATATCTACGAAAAAGATATTTCCATGGTTCAGCCAGGAAATAAGGTAATGATATCGGTTGCCTCCTATCCAGACGAACAATTTGAGGGGATCGTTACGTATATTGGAGTTACCGTTGATGAAAAGACACGGACCGTGAAGGTTCGTGCAGAGGTTGATAATCACCATGAAAAATTGAAACCGGGTATGTTTGCCAGGGTGTTGCTGCTGTATCAATCGGAGAAATCAAATAGTTCTCCCATTGTGCCAGATAAAGCCGTTCAGTCAGACGGACAAAAATGCTTTGTCTTTGTGCCCCTTCATGAGGGGCTTTTTTTAAGACGAGATGTGACCATTGGTACGCGGGTAGATGGCCATGTGAAAGTTACAAGTGGTTTAAACAAGAACGATCGCGTAGTTGTCAAAGGGGGGTTCCTGCTCAAGTCTGGAATCATGAAGGAAAAGTTTGGAGAGGGGTGCGTACACTAACGGTATGATCAACAGGCTTATCGAATACGCCTTAAAACAGGGTTTTCTTGTTATTGTCGTGATTGGTGTTATTATAGGACTGGGTTTATACTACATTGTGCGTTTGCCGGTCGATGCCGTCCCTGATGTTACCACAAACCAGGTGCAGATTAATACCGAGGTGGCGGGACTTGGTCCGCTTGAAGTGGAAAAACTCATCACATTTCCCATTGAGTTCTCCATGGGTGGATTACCCAGCGTTATGGAGACGCGCTCCCTTTCGAAGTCAGGACTCTCACAGGTTACGGTAGTTTTTGCTGACCACGTAAACATCTATTTTGCCCGCCAATTGGTCTTCGAGCGTTTACAAACAGCAAAAGAGCAACTACCGCAGGTTTTCAATGCCCAGCCTATCATGGGACCGATTAGCACGGGACTCGGGGAGATTTATCAATATGTAGTTACCGGTGAGGGCAAAGATACCATGGAACGCAGAACCATTCAGGACTGGATAATCAAACCCAGACTCCTAACTACACCCGGGATCATTGAGATCAACAGCTTCGGCGGCTTCGTAAAGCAGTATCAGGTGCTGGTGGATCCTAAAAAGCTCATCACCTATGATATTAACCTCCGGCAGGTCTTTGATGCCCTGGCATCCAATAATGCCAATGCTGGCGGACAATACATAGAACATGCCTCTGAACAGTATCTCATAAGGGGTATAGGACTTATCAATACCATGCAAGACATTGAAAATATTGTTGTCCATGCGACGGCAGAAGGTACCCCCATTTATATAAAAAATATTGCCAATGTCGTGGTGGGTCCGGAGGTGCGTTATGGAGCGGTTACCAAAGACGGCAAGGGAGAGATTGTCACCGGCATAGCCATGATGCTCAAGGGTGAGAATAGTCGTACCGTGGTGGAAAGGGTGAAACAGAAGGTTGAAGAGATCAGACAGAATCTGCCAAAAGGCGTTGATATTGTGCCGTTTTATGATCGGGCTGCCCTGGTCAATGATGTTATTCATACCGTTATAAGCAACGTCATTTTCGGTATCATCCTGATAATCATAGTCCTTACGTTAACGGTAGGCAACTGGCGAGTCTCACTCCTTATTGCCTTCTCCGTTCCTTTAACAATCATTTTAACCTTTTCAGGCATGTATCACCTGGGAATTGCTGCTACGGTAATGAGTATCGGTTCCCTGGGGTTTGGTAACATTACCGATGGTTCAGTTTGCACGGTGGAAAATATTGTCCAGCGCCTAACCTTGAGAAAAAGGAGTGATAGTTACACGGAGACAATACTCCGTGCATCTCAGGAGGTGGGACGGCCCATCTTCTTCGCCGTGGGAATTATCATTATCATCTATGTGCCGCTCCTGACTTTACAGGGTGTTGAGGGCAAGATGTTCAAACCTGTAGCCCTTACGGTCAGTCTTGCCATGCTGAGTTCCCTTTTTGTTGCCCTGGTTATTATGCCCACTCTTAGCTCCCTTATTTTTAAAAAAGGGGTAAAGACAAAGGAGCATACTGAGGAATCGGATAATCGTATGATGTTGTTCCTGAAGAGCCGTTACAGACCGTTGTTGCAAAAGGTTGTATTTCGTCCCAGGATCACCTTAATTATTGTAGCCTCGTGTTTCCTTTCCAGCCTCGTTCTCGTTCCCTTTTTAGGTTCAGAGTTTATGCCAGAATTGGACGAAGGCGCCATAGCAATCAACGTGCGGCGCCTGCCCAGTGTCTCTTTAAAGGAGTCGGTTAACCTTTCTACGCTTGTAGAGAAAACTCTCATGAAATATCCGGAGGTTGAGACCGTTGTATCCAAGACCGGAAGGGCCGAAATTGCCACGGATCCCATGGGACAGGAGATCAGTGATGTCTTCGTAATGCTCAAACCAAAGGATACCTGGCAGACGGCCAGGACCAAGGATGGCCTCATTGCCCGTATGGAAGAGGATTTGAAAAAGATCCCGGGCATGCAGTATAGTTTTTCACAGCCCATTGAGCTCAGGGTCAGTGAGTTAATAGCCGGCGTTCGTTCTGATGTCGCCATTAAACTTTTTGGTGAGGATTATGAGGTATTAAAGTCAAAGGCGGGGGAGATCGAACGAGTTGTTTCGCATATACCGGGGGCCGAGGATGTGAAAGGTGAACAGGTGGCAGGTTTGCCGGTGATACAGATAAAGATTGACCGGGGCGCCATTGCCCGTTATGGCATCAACGTGTCGGATATACAGGATGTTATCACCACGGCCATTGGCGGCAGGGCGGCATCGCAGGTGCTGGAAGAGCAGATGCGATTCGATCTCATAGTCCGTTTTACCGAAGAATCAAGGAATAACATCGAAGAAATCAAAAATATCCTGATTAGCGCCCCGGGTGGTGTGCGTGTGCCGCTCATCCAACTGGCGGATATTTTTGTAGAAGAGGGACATGCCCAGGTCAACCGTGAGAACGGACACCGCCGTATCGTTGTAGAGTGTAATGTGCGGGACAGGGATATCGGCAGCTTTGTGGCAGAGGCAAAAAAGAAGATACGGAAAAGTGTGGATATTCCCGCCGGATATTATCTGGACTGGGGCGGACAGTTTGAGAATATGCAGCGGGCGCGGAATAGGCTGGCAATCGTTATTCCCATTTCCATGGGATTAATTTTTATACTCCTCTATATGAGTTTTCGTTCCTTTAAAAATGCCGTCCTTATTTACATAAATGTTCCTTTTGCCGCTACCGGAGGGATTGTGGCGCTATTCTTAAGGGGCATGCCCATGAGTGTCTCTGCAGGGGTGGGATTTATTTCGCTGTTTGGGTTATGTGTGCTAAACGGCACCGTTATGGTATCATCTATTAATGAATATCTTCAAAAAGGGAAAGAAACGAGAGATACGATCGTAGAGGCAGCTACGACACGACTGCGACCTGTAGCGATAACCGTTATAACAGATATTATTGGGTTATTGCCGATGACCATATCTACGGATATAGGGGCGGAGGTACAGAAACCATTGGCGACGGTGATCGTTGGTGGGGTATGTTTTTCAAGCTTCCTTACTCTTTTTGTGATACCTGCACTCTATCAATGGTTTCCAAAAAGGATTGAGGCAGCATAAAATAATTTTACCACAGAGGTCGCAGAGGGCGCGGAGATGAATAAAATAAAAACTATTGAGGAGCATAAAATATGGTAGCAATTTATTGTAAATGCTAAAAAAGTTGTCATTGCGAGGAGGAACGGTTGCGAGGCAAAGCCGAAGCAAACTATTGGCAAGATTCCTCACTTCGTTCGGAACAGTCTCCGCAATCTCAAGGCAGTGATTGCTTCGCTGTCGCTCGCAATGACGGATTCATGCTTCTGTCATTCCTGCGAAACATGTTTTCTCGAAAACTGGGTAGTTGAAATCCTTTCATTGGAAACTGGATTTCCGTTTGCGCGGGGATGACAAAAAAAGCGCTCTCAATTCCTTGAGAACATTAAATTATTACAGCAACATGAATGAGGTAAAATATGGAAAAGATTGAGATTGCCCGGTCAGTTTTCTTCTTTATCCTTGCCGGACTTTGCGAAATAGGCGGTGGATACCTGGTATGGCTCTGGCTCAGGGAGGAGAAGAGTATGTGGCTTGGTTTATCCGGAGCAATGGTATTAATTATCTATGGAGTTATACCAACCTTTCAACCTGCAAATTTTGGACGGGTATACGCCGCTTATGGTGGTGTATTCATAGTGCTCTCCATTCTTTGGGGATGGAAGGTTGACAAGATAGCTCCTGATAAATTTGACCTGATAGGCGGTTTTATTGCCCTCATGGGTGTAATTATTATCATGTACTGGCCAAGGGGGTAACATCTTTTATAGAGCGATTACTAAAAACTATAGTAAACGCTAAAAGAAAATTGTCATTGCGCGGAGGAACGGTTGCGAGGCAAGGCCGAAGCAAACTATTAGCAAGATTCCTCACTTCGTTTGGAACAGGCTCCGCAATCTCATGGCAGGGTTTGCTTCGCTGTCGCTCGCAATGACGGATTCATGTCAACTTATTTAGGCGTTTACTATTAAAATTATTCCTTACAAAGAAGGTGGGGACATTGTGAAAAAGTGGTTTGTAGGTATACTGCGCATTTTATTGCCATCTGATTGTGCAGAAACACCATGTTCAACTAACAGACCGATAAATTAGCAAACTTTTAGATAATAAAAAAAGCAGAAGACCTCCCATATATCCCATCCTTGCGAAGGAGGGGAAAGAGGGGTGGTTATAAAGTGAGGTTGGGTGAAGCAGAGCGCACCCAACAAAAAATGGTAATGATGGGTTCGCTTTGCATAACCCATCCTACTCTCTTTAATACTGATGAAAGGATGAATCTTCTCCACGTTTATGAAAGACTTAATAATCCGGTTTAGAAAGCTTTTCGCCGTTGGTGTTGTTGTATTGGTGGGGATTGTTCTGGCGGTAATTATTCTTCGTATGAAAAAAACAACAGTTGAAGAATCTCATGAACACGCTGCTTTAGAACATGAGCATGAGGAAGAAGGTCAAGTAAAAGGCCCTCATGGAGGGAGATTGTTATCAGAAGACAACTTTCAGGTTGAGATCTCCATTTACGAACAGGGAATGCCTTCTCTGTTCAGGGTTCATGTATATGATAATGGGAAGGTGGTCGATCCGGACAAGGTGAAACTGACTATAGAATTACACAGGCTTGGCGTAAAAGTGGATGTTATTAGCTTCAAGAGTGAGGGTGATCATCTTTGCAGTGACAGGATTATTGAAGAACCACATTCTTTTGATGTTAAAGTGATAGCAGAATATAACAGTCGTGTTTATCGATGGGAGTATTCACAGATAGAAGGGAGGATCGAGCTTACACCCGAGGCAGTACAAAGCTCTGGAATTGTTGTTAAAACTGCCGGTTCGGCTCAGATGAAGACTGTACTTGAACTTCCAGGTGAGATTGAGCTCAACGCTGATAAGGTGGTACATGTCGTACCAAGAGTCTCCGGGGTGGTTACTGAGGTATACAAAAATCTTGGTGATAAGGTCAAGCATGGCGAGGTTATTGCTATTATTGACAGCCGGGAACTGGCAGAATTGAAGAGCGATTATTTGGCCTCTATTAAACGTGGTGAACTGGCTCAGGCGACATTTGAACGGATAGAGCGTCTTTGGAAAGAAAAGATTTCCTCTGAAAAAGATTATCTTGCAAGCAGGCAGGCATTGTCAGAAGCCAAGATAAATTTGCATGAAGTTATGCACAAATTGCTTGCATTGGGACTTTCTCAAAATGACCTGAACAGCATCTCAGACACGGAAGATACGAATTTTACACGCTATGAGATACGCGTACAATTTGATGGGGTGGTTATAGAAAAACACATTTCCATTGGGGAATCGGTCAAGGAGGATGCCGATGTCTTTGTTTTAGCTGATTTATCAACAGTTTGGGTAGGAGTCACGGTGTATGCCAAAGATTTGAAAATAGTTAAAGTGGGACAAAATGTTACGGTGCGATCAAAGGTGTTGGGACTGGAAGTTAATGGCACACTGACATATATCGGACCACTCGTTGGAGAAGAAACAAGAACTGCCAGGGGAATAGTGGTTGTGCAGAACCCGGAAGGTCAGTGGCGTCCAGGCATCTTTGTAACTATTGAGATTGTTCAGGAAGAGGTATTGGTGCCTGTGGCGATACCTGTCGATGCAATCCAAACATTAGGCGATAAATCTGTTGTTTTTGTACAATATGGAAACCAGTTTGAGGCCCGTCCCTTGGAGCTGGGAAGAAGTGATGGTCAATGGATGGAGGTTTTACTTGGGCTCTTACCTGGTGAGAAATACGTTGCGCACAATAGTTTTATCCTGAAAGCTGAACTGGGTAAGGCAGGGGCAACGCATGAGCATTGAACTCTTACAGATTAAAGTTGTAAGTTGTTAGTTGTCAGTTTAAAGTAAGTGTTTTATGAAAGTTGAAGACTTAGAAGTATACAAAAAGCTGTTTTGCTTGGTATTAGAGGTTCATGAATTAACAATGACTTTCCCAAAATATGAGTTGTATGAATTAGGTTCTCAATTAAGGCGTTCATCTAATTCTGCTCCGGCAAATTTATCCGAAGGTTTTGGCAACAAGCACACGAACATTTATTTAGAAGGAATCAGTCGGTCACAAGGTGAAATCAGAGAAACTATGCATCATTTAAGAGTAGCAAATGCAAAAAGATATTTGAGTAACGAAAGGCTAAATATGTTTATCAGTCAATATGAAGAGTGCTCAAAAATGCTTTATGGATTAGAACAATCATTATTGCGAACACATAAAAAATAACTAAATACTTACATACACCTTACACCTTACAACTTAAAATGCTCGAGCGAATCCTAAAATTCTCAATCCACCAACGATGGGTAGTTCTCGTGGGAACACTGGCCATTGCAGCTTTAGGTGTATATAATTTCCAAAGGCTACCCATTGATGCAGTACCAGACATCACCAACGTTCAGGTCCAGATTAATACAGAGGCACCGGGGTACTCCCCCTTAGAAGTTGAACAACGTGTCACTTTCCCCATCGAGACGGTAATGGCAGGTCTGCCCAACCTGTTTGAAACACGCTCTCTTTCCCGCTACGGGCTCTCACAGGTAACCGTCATTTTTCATGACGGAACAGATATTTACTTTGCACGTCAATTAATCAATGAACACATCCAGGAAATCAGAGAGAATCTGCCGCCCGGAATTTTCCCCATTATTGGGCCCATTGCGACCGGACTTGGCGAAATCTTTATGTGGACGGTTGAGTCCAAAGCAGACATTACAAAGCCAGATGGTACCCCTTATACTCTTACGGACATGAGAACCATTCAGGACTACGTTATTAAACCGCAGCTTCGCAATGTCCCGGGAGTAACCGAAGTGAACACCATTGGTGGCTACGAGAAGCAGTATCATGTTACCCCTTTCCCTGAAAAGCTGATCGAATATGGATTATCATTTCATGATATTCTCCAGGCCCTTGCCAAAAACAATGCTAACATAGGCGCCGGGTATATCGAGCACCGGGGAGAGCAGTATCTCGTCCGTTCACCCGGGCAAGTAGCCGACATTGAGGATATTCGTCAGATCATCGTTGGGAATTACAAAGGAGTGCCCATTTATATCAAAGACGTTGCAGAGGTTTTACTCGGAAAAGAACTGCGTACGGGTGCTGCTACCGAAAACGGAAAAGAAGTTGTTTTGGGGACAGCCTTTATGCTCATGGGAGAAAACAGCCGTACGGTATCCAGGAGGGTGGCAGACAAGATGGTTGAAGTAAATCGTACACTCCCGCCTGGAGTTGTCGCAAAGACCGTTTATGATCGTACAACGCTTGTAAATAAGACCATAGAAACAGTTAAGGAGAATCTTTTAGCAGGCGCTCTCCTTGTAATCACGACCCTGTTTTTCTTTTTAGGAAATATCAGGGCAGCGATTATTACGGCCTTGGTCATTCCATTGTCCATGTTATTTACCATCACGGGAATGGTGAGCAACAAGGTGAGCGCAAACCTCATGAGCCTTGGGGCATTAGATTTTGGGATTATTGTTGATGGCGCTGTAATTATCGTTGAAAATTGCATTCGCAAGCTGTCAGAAGAACAACACCGGCTCGGGCGGTTACTAACTCGCGAAGAGAGGTATGATGTCGTCCTTGAGGCATCAAAGGAGGTGCGAAAAGCAACCATGTTTGGTGAACTGATCATCATGATTGTTTACCTGCCTATCCTGAGCCTGACAGGTGTCGAAGGAAAGATGTTTTACCCCATGGCGTTTACGGTGATCGCCGCACTTGTTGGGGCAATGATCTTTTCTGTGACGTTCATTCCTGCAGCGGTGTCGCTATTCCTTTCCAGAAAACTTTCAGAAAGAGAAAATATTCTGATACGATGGGTCAAAAAGGGATATATCCCGTCATTAAACCAGGCAATGCTCAATAAAAAATTAGTGGTAACGACGGCCAGTGTATTCGTCATACTAAGTGTGTTGCTTGGAGCCAGAATGGGAAGCGAATTTGTACCAAGCCTTGATGAAGGAGACATAGCTATTCATGCCTTACGTATTCCTGGGACCAGTTTATCACAGGCAATTAAAATGCAGGACACCCTTGAGAAAAAGATAAGAGAATTTCCTGAAGTTGAAAACGTCTTTTCCAAAATAGGGACAGCGGAGATTGCAACCGATCCAATGCCTCCAAGCGTAGCCGATACCTTTGTAATGCTGAAACCACATTCAGATTGGCCAGATCCGCATAAAACAAAGGACGAGCTAATACATGAACTAGAGGAGAGTCTAAAAAGAATCCCTGGAAACAATTACGAATTTACCCAGCCGATCCAGATGCGATTCAATGAGCTTATCGCTGGGGTGCGAAGCGATGTAGCGGTAAAGGTATTTGGTGATAACATGGAAACCCTGCTTGATACCGGAGAAAAAGTTACCCATGTTCTTGAGAAAATTCCTGGTGCGGCAGACGTCAAAGTAGAACAGGTGACAGGGCTTACAACCCTGACCATTCAGATGAACCGCAAAGAGATGGCACGGTATGGTCTTAATATCGCTGATGTACAGGAGGTAATCGAAATTGCCATTGGAGGAAAGAGTGCGGGTAAGGTTTTTGAGGGGGACAGGCAGTATGAACTCCTGGTGCGCATGCCTGAGGAGATGCGTAGTAACGTGGAAGCGCTTAAAAGACTACCGATCCCGCTCCCGAATATTGGAAGTGCGTTGCGCGCTGGCTTATCTCCAGCAACATATGGAGAAGAGAGCAAAAGGCCAGGCTATATACCGCTTGGTTCAGTTGCCGACTTCAACATTGCACAAGGCCCCAATCAAATCAGCAGGGAAAATGGGAAACGGCGGATTGTGGTAACGGCCAATGTGCGCGGTCGTGATATCGGGTCGTTTATACAAGAGGCTGAGAAAATGATAAAGGAAAAAGTAACGATTCCGGCAGGTTACTGGATTACGTGGGGAGGACAGTTTGAGCAGATGCTGTCAGCCAGGAAACGACTGCAGATCGTGACCCCCGTTGCACTTGTATTAATATTTTTCCTGCTTTTTACCACATTTGGAACGGTAAAAGATGCCCTTTTAGTCTTCACAGGTGTCCCTTTTGCCCTTACGGGAGGAATAGTTTTACTCTGGGCAAGAGGTATTCCTCTATCGATTTCTGCCGGTGTTGGGTTTATCGCACTTTCAGGTGTAGCTGTGCTCAATGGACTTGTCATGATCTCGTTTATTAATAAACTGCGTGCAGAAAGCACCCCTTTGGACGAGGCTATCCTCCAAGGTGCAATCACTCGGCTGCGTCCGGTATTAATGACGGCCATTGTTGCCTCTTTAGGGTTTCTTCCAATGGCTGTTGCTACGGGAACGGGTGCAGAAGTGCAGCGTCCGCTTGCCACAGTCGTGATCGGTGGAATTATTTCGTCAACCGTCCTCACCTTGCTGGTACTCCCGGTACTCTATCGTGTCTTTCATGGCTCGGACACTGTCTCATACGTATCATTATCCGGCAATGCCGATGATTGAGTTATGGGTTATCTGATGCATAATAGAATACTGCAAACCGTTTTTGCATCCCTGATAATACCCTGCTTGATCATCTCAACTGCATCAGACAATTTTACGTGGATGCTGCCTTTAATTGATTCGTCTATCTGATGATTTGTTTGAGTTTTTACTAGATTTGTTGCCTTAAAGAGATGCATTGTTTCATTCAGAATGCCTGGTGATGGGTACAGAATAATGAGGGGTTCGAGTGTTCCCGCCCGGTAGCCCGTCTCTTCCTCCAATTCACGTCCTGCACATGCGATGAATGTTTCGCCCTTATCGAGCGTGCCTGCGGGAATTTCGTAAATAGTTTCTTTTATAGGGTATCGGTATTGTTGAAGGAGTATAATTTCATCTTGAGTAATAAACGGAACAATTGCTGCCGACCCCGGATGTTCAATAACTTCCCTTATGACCTTTCTTCCATCATCTAAAAGGAATTCGTCCTTTCTAACGTTTATTTTTTTACCAGTGTAAATAATCATAAAAGACCCTCAATTAATCT
Source organism: uncultured Candidatus Brocadia sp. (assembly GCA_964490485.1). GTDB lineage: Bacteria > Planctomycetota > Brocadiia > Brocadiales > Brocadiaceae > Brocadia. The sequence continues at coordinate 28,297 of CAZBCT010000001.1, forward strand.
CGCGCCAGGAAATAATTTCAAATCCTATAACGGGATATCCGTCCAGTTTTCCCAGTGCCTCATCATAATGGAATTTTGCATTAGAGCCTGCTTTTATATATTTTCCTCTGATTGCCCCGGATGAGATAGAATTAGAACTGAGATCAATGGCAGCGTAGGGCGCATATATGGTGCCAACTAATTGCGTATTAGAGTCCAGATTGACCTTATAATTTGTGTTATTGCTAGATGTAGCTGAAGAATATATCGTAAAGTCCATCGGTTCATTGGGATTTGTGATTGTATTTGAATTGAAATCTATGGTTCCAGTAACAAAAATAGCCAATTTTGAACCACTTGTCAATGTTATATTGGCATTACTAGAGAGATTAAAATTTCCACTCACATAACAAGTTACCGTTCCATTTATAGTCAATGTTGAATTTGAATCAAGATTAAAACTGGTAAAATGGTAATTCTTGGTCTGACCGGCAATCCCTAAGGTAGAACTATCATTAGAATCGAGATCAAAAGCCTTTGAACCTGGGTTGTAAGGTGGATTGCTTAACCCTGCGTTGTTGTTAGTCGTTACGATATCATCTGCCGTATTGAAAATGGTTGGAGTATCAAGCGGATCACAGGGGGTAGGAGGATTATTTTCTGTGGGGATTCCATAAATAACTGCATTTGAGCTGTTTGTGTCCGGAGTTCCTTTATAGCCGGTAAGATTGGCTGGGGTTCCCAGCCCCGTTGTAGGAATACCGGTCCCAGAAATCCCTACGTGTCGTGTTGCCTTGGCATTTCCATGGATCTGTGCATTACCATCGATGCTTACATCCTTGTTGGCATTAGCAGTGCTCACATTTCCTTTGTCTCTGGCCCATGGATTATTCTGAGCATCTTTCCTGGTGCCGGCAGGAATGACCTGTGATAAATAACTTCCTAGAGAAGAATCATAGCTATCCGTAAAAACATTACTTGCTATCTCTACTCCGTCGCATCCCGCTAATGCTGTTGTGAAAGGCAGTGCATAGATGAGGCGGACTACAGTTTCTATCTGTTTTGTGGATGCAGAGCTGGTGCCGGTAGAACTAATCAAAAAAAGCGGGGTGCCGCTATCGTCAGTTACAACGCTGCCGCCAATTACGTGATGTGTTACCGTAAAACTGTTATTCAGCCCCGATGATGAATAGGTTGATGCTGTGTTCCAGTTTGGATCAAGCTTAGCCCCACTATCTGATATGTTACCAAGCATTAAACGGCCAATTCCGTCATGTATGCCTGCCTCAGCTAAATAAAATGCCTGTGTACTCGTTTTATAATTGCCGCTTATCTTAATATCGGTGTTGGTTGTGTAAACAGCTACGGTGCTGACGAGTGTTATAATCGATATTACTGCAAGGGTCGCGATAAGAACCAGACCTTTTTCCTGTTTATACATCATGTATCGGGATACGTTATTTTGAAATTGGGTTATTTTCATATGTGGCTCTCTTTCATTTATTCATTTCTCAATTGAATTAAAGATGTTAATGTGCCACGCCGATAACCATCTCCAGGATAATTTGGAAATATTTTAGTGGTACGCCCTGTAATTGCAATGTTTACCGTATTGGTAGCTCCTGTTTGTGTATTTGTACCGTATGTAAAACTCATGTCTTCTATGTTTTCCGCAAGCGGTTGCGTGTTTCTATCTATTTGCTTATTTGTTGTGTCAAGACTGAAAGTGACTCTTTCTACCGTACGCACCGTAGTGCTTCCAGCAGTATATGAATATAACAAGCTTGTTTGGATATAAATTGGGTCTGGTTCGCCAATGAAATGGGTAGCAGGCCAGCTAACGGGAATGAGTTCTGCATGAAGCCCGTCAGAAATATAAAGGCAGTCGGTAGTTTCTATTTCGTATTCGTTGTCGGGAGTTACGTTAATAAATACCGTAGTAGTTCCTGCATCGGCACTGATAGCAAGGTTGGCAACAATATCATTGTCAATATCGCCCAGGAAGGTAATTGTGCTTGTACCAGAAGTTTTAATCGTGGTTGTTCCCACAACCATATAACCAGCCATCCGGATCTCACGGGATACAGCATCCATACTTGATCTGATATTTTGTTGCAGGTCGGTAATCTGTTCCTGCGAATTGTATGCGACCCGTTGAATAGTAAACATCTTGATTACCACGGTCATTAATATTAAGGTAATAGCAAGGCTTATCATCAATTCTATGATACCGAAGCCACGTTCGTTGTTTTTCAGGGTATAAGGCATGTATTAGTCCTCAGCACGGATGGTCTTTAATTCAACCTTATGGGATGATGTTGCAGTTGCCGGATTCCAATATACATCGATAGTAATAGTTTTTGTGTTAACACCGGTAACGACATTTGCCTCTAAATAGTAACTGACAGAGGTTCCGGTAAGTAAGGATGTCCCTGCAATACTGTCATAATCGATCTTTTTATAATATTCCAGCTTATCCTGAGCCAGGGTTGTTGCAGTCGTTATACTTTTACTATGGGTATTGCCTGTAGTTACTGTTGTTACCATGCTCATTGCTGCAAACAAGCCTATGGCAATGATTGCAATGGCTAACATAACTTCTAGCACGGTAAACCCATCATCATGTTTTGTAATCGGTTTCTGCATAGAGCGAATATTCATTATTGGTAATCCTTTAAAATCTACTTTGTAAACATCTTATTGTTTCTTAACACGACCGGTAATGGCAACGCTAACCGCTTTTGTTCCGCTTTTATTGCACAGAGTAATTGTTGTCAAATTTGCTGCATTTCCCCTGGGATAGAAAATGAGATCACTGATATTGCTTGAACTATAAATTACGTCATCATATTGGTTATGAATATCTTTTGTAATAAGAGACTCACCAGCATTAATGACGCCATTGTTGTTATCGTCATCCAGGATGCAATATTGATGATTGTTGTCATATATGATTCTGAACTCATTATTCTGATTGATTGCCTGCATTCGTGCCCACATCAAATCTTCCATGATCTGCCTGGTTGCCCCGCTTAGCCGAATTACCGGCTTCATGCCAATATAGACAGGAATAGAAACTGCTGCTAAAATGGTAATGACAACCATGACTATAACTATTTCAATAATGGTGAAACCTTTTTGGTTACTCATCTAGAAATACTCTTTTCTTTCATTTACAGCTTTCTTGTGATAATGAATTTTTAACGCAGCACGGCCACAATCTAATCACCCTTCGTGAAAAGTGTAGAGTAAGTTGTGAAAAGACTCACTAAAGAGAGAAGACTTTGCATGGTAATGCACCAGTGAACGGGGCTTATTGAGCACCCATACCCTGCATCAGTTTTATTAAAGGCACAAACATCGCAATTACAATAAAGCCAACAGATCCACCAAGGAATACAATCATCATCGGTTCTATCAGGCTAACCATTGCCTCTACAGCTCTATCCACTTCGTCATCATAATTATCAGCTACCTTTGAGAGCATCTTATCCAGTTCTCCCGTTTCTTCTCCTACTTCAACCATATTGACGACCATCTCGTTGCAAATCTTGGAAGCGCGAAGTGGCTTGGTGATACTCTCTCCGCCCCGGATACTGTCGTGGATGTTCTGAATAGCCTGCGCCATAGCGGCATTTCCGGTTGCTTCTTTGACATTATTCAAGGCATCCAAAATAGGCACTCCACTGGAAGACAGGGTTGCCAGTGTGCGGGTAAATCTTGACACCGTGGATTTATTGATAATCTTTCCAAAAACGGGCAATTTGAATTTTGTTCTATCTATGATTAGTCGTATTTTTTTTATTTTTCCTGCAAGTTTATAAATTATGAACGTGCTGAAAGGTATGGCGGGTATAAACATCCATTGATTCTTCAGTGCCATACTAAAGGTAATAAGCATTTTGGTAGGGGTAGGAAGTTCCAGCCCCATCTCTTCAAAGATCTTTGCAAAATTTGGTATGATGAAAATCATAAGACCAATTAAAATGCCAGCTGCAACAATAGTAACGACTGTCGGATATACCATAGCGCCGATTATTTTCCTGACAAGGCGCTCTATCTTTTCTCTAAAATCTGCTAATCGCTGAAGGATAATGTCGAGGGAACCGCTTGTCTCACCTGCTTTTACGATATTTACATATAATTTATCAAAGACACTCGGATGTTTCGCGAGTGCCCCGGAAAGGGTACTGCCGCCCTCTATGTCTTCAATAACTTTCTGTGTAGTTTTTTTCAAGAGGTTTTTTTTCATTTGTGAAGCAAGTATTTTTAACCCACGTATAATGGGGAGTCCGGCATCCTGGAGCGTTGACAGCTGGCGAGTAAAGACGGTTAATTCTTTGGATTTAACCCTGCCAAAAGAGATAGATATTTCCCCACGCTTTTTGCGGGAGGTGTTTGGTGTTTCATCAGATTTCTGACGTACTTTAATTTCTTTAACATGTGTAGGAAAGTAGCCTAGTCCTCGTATCTTTGCAATTGCCTCGTCAGACGTGGTGGCGTCTATCTTGTTCTTTATTGCTTGACCTTTGCCATCAACGGCACTGTATTGAAAGACTAACATTGCCAACTCCTTCTCCTGTTATTTACAAAGCAACTTTTATCGTAAAGTTAAGACAATATGGTTTCTCTTGCAACTTCATGAATGGTTGTTAATCCATGGTATGCTGCAATCAATCCGCTATTTCTTAGGGTATTCATTCCATTTTTTTTCGCAGCTGTCCTTATAACATTGGTATTTGACTGTCCGATAATTAAACGCCGTATTTCATTATTCATTACCATAATTTCATATATTCCCATACGGCCCTTGTAGCCGGTTCTATTACAATTATTACATCCTCTACCCCTGGAAAAATTCTTTCCTGCAATATCTGCCTCTGTAAGATTTAGCTCCATTAAAGACTGTTCCGACGGTTCGTACTTTTCTTTGCACGATTCACATATCTTGCGCACTAATCGCTGGCTAATAACGGCTTCTACTGTAGCGGCGATCAGATATGGTTTAATCTCCATATCAATTAAGCGCGTCACGGTAGTAGGGGAGTCATTGGTATGCAACGTACTGAAAACAAGATGCCCCGTTAGCGATGCCTGGATAGCGATGCGGGCTGATTCTTCGTCCCGTATTTCCCCGACAAGGATAATGTCGGGGTCTTGCCGTAAAATAGCCCTTAAACAACTTGCAAAGCTCACTCCGATAGACGAATTTATCTGAACCTGAATAAGGCCGTCAACATTATATTCTACGGGATCTTCTGTTGTGATAATTTTTGTGCCAATATCATTCAAATAATTTAATGCCGCATACAGAGTTGTTGTTTTTCCTGAGCCGGTCGGACCAGTAACCAGGATAATTCCATTGGGTTTGCTTAATATCTGGTGCATCACCTTCAACTCTTCAGAAGTAAAACCTAAGGTGTCAAGATTGAGCGATACGGCGGTTTTATTCAGGAGCCGCATCACAATACTTTCTCCGTATTTGGTGGGGAGTGTTGAAATCCGTAAATCTATAGGCATGCCCCCAACATTTAATTGAATACGCCCATCCTGAGGTAATTTACGCTCTGAAATGTCCATGCCTGAAATAACTTTTATCCTTGAAGTAATCGGTATACCCAGGGGTTTAGGCGGAGATATTTTTTCAATAAGCATACCGTCTATGCGATACCTTAATCGAAAGCCGTCTTCAAATGTCTCAAAATGAATATCGCTGGCTTTGTTTAATACGGCATCCAGAAACATAAGGCCAACCCATTTTTTTACGGGGGCCGCATCGGCCATCTTCTTGAGTTCGTCAATATCAATGTACTCGCCTTTAATAGTCTCTGTATAAGACGCATCTCCTTTAAATTCTGATAATAGTTGTTCCACTGATTCGTGTTTTCGTGGATAGTATTTTTCCAGAGCGCGAATGACTGAGGTTTTATTGCAGAGCACAGATTTTATTGAATGTTTAAGGATCAATCGTAGATCGTCGATTGTCTCGAAGTTTAATACATCTTCCTGTGCAATGGTAAGGAGATTGTCCTGTATTCCTAGAGGAATTATATGGTATAAGTGTGCAATTGCATGAGGTACCAAATGAATAATCTCGTTTGGGATTTCCATGCCTTCAATATCAACTACCTCTAATCCTGTGTGTTCGCTTAACGCCTGCATAATCTGCTTATTGGTTACATGATGAAGACTTATCAGGATATCTCCGAGTAAACCTCCCTTCTGTTTCTGAATAGCCATTGCTTCCTGGATTTGTTCATCCGTAACGAATCCTTTGTCCTTCAACACTTGCCCGAAGAGTCTTTTCTTTGCTTCGGTTTTTACGTCTAGCTTTGTTTTTCCTTTTACGCGCATAATCAATGCATTTCCGTTGTTTGAAGCTTTATTAATTATCCATGCCGGTAATCCTGAAGACCTCTTCTAACGTTGTTTCGCCGTCTTTTGCCTTTCTTAGTCCATCCTCTTTCAGTGTTGTCATGCCCAGCGTTCTGGCGACTTTTCTGATCTCGTTTGTTGCCGTGACATGATATGTCAAATCGCGCAAGGTCTCATTCATATCCAACAGTTCGTAAATACCCATTCTGCCATGATATCCAATGTTATTACAGTGTTTGCAGCCTTTTCCTTTGTAAAACGTGACATCTTTTAACTCTTCTAACTCAAACCCCATTTCTGATAATTGATCACAGGTGTAGGAAGACGGCTCTTTGCACTGTGAACAAATCATCCTTACCAGACGTTGAGCCATAATGCCTTGCAAAGAAGTGGCAACAAGAAAGGGTTTTATACCCATGTCAATCAGTCTTGTAATAGCGGATGGAGCGTCATTGGTATGAAGAGTGCTAAGGACTAGGTGTCCTGTTAGAGCGGCGGCAATAGCAGTGTCCGCCGTCTCCGTATCACGAATTTCTCCAACAAGGATGATATTAGGATCTTGCCGGAGCATAGTTCTTAGGATTGTAGGGAAATTATAACCGATCTTATCATTTACCTCGCCTTGATTAACACCTGGGAGGGTATACTCTACCGGGTCTTCTGCAGTAATGATCTTGGTATCAGTTTTATTCAGTTCATTAATGACAGCATACAGGGTCGTCGTTTTGCCGCTTCCTGTGGGACCAGTAATCAAGAATATGCCATTCGGTTTTTTTATAATGGAGTGGAAGCGCCTGTCGTCATTTTCATAAAATCCCAGTTTTTTTAAATCCAGCAAAATGGCTGATTTTTCGAGAAGTCGCATAACAATGCTTTCTCCATAAATGGAAGGTAAGCACGATACCCGAATATCTAACTCTTTTCCTGCGTGTTCCAGACTAATACGACCATCTTGAGGTCTCCGTTTTTCTGAAATATCAATGTTGGCGAGGATCTTGATTCGCGAAATGATAGAATCCTGAAGATGTTTGGGAAGAACGTCCACCTCCTGACAAACTCCATCGATACGGTATCGTATACGTAGCCTGTTAGAAAGGGGTTCTACATGAATGTCGCTGGCACGAGATGAAGCAGCTTTATTAATAATTAAGGCAACGAGCTGAATAATAGGTCCTTCGTCTTCTGTGCCATTCGTTTCTTTTTGAGGTTTCTCCTTCTTTTCACCTTCCGTATTATGTAAGGGTGCCTCACGGAAAGTGAGTTCTTTCATCAATGTGTCAATAGCTTTCGAAGGTTCCAGATCGAAATATTTACTAATAGCATTTTTCAGATTCTCTGGTGTAGTAAGAACACATTTGATATCCGCATTTAGTCTAAAACGCAGGTTGTCTATAAATCCAAGGTCGGGTGGATTACTCACTGCGATGGTTATGTTGCCATTGTTTTTTGATATTGGTATGGCACTATATTTTTTTATGAGTGATGAAGGTAATAGATTTAACATTTCGGGAGAAATAGTGATATTTTCTAAGTCTATTACCGGCAAATCATAATGTACGGACAGACACCGGGTGATTTCCTGATATGTTGAGTACCCGAGATTAACAAGGACATCTTCCAAGGGGATATTTTCTTTTTTTTTGATTTCCCTGGCTTTATCCAGTTGTTCTTTATTTATAGCACCAGCACTCAATAAGGCGTCCTCTAGCTGATATAGGTGTGTGTTCATGTTGAATTTTCTTGAAATATCCTAAAGGTACATATAAAATTCATAACGATGTAAACACGAATTAGTCCTTATAGAAATACATAAAGTAAAAATTAAACACGGTATAAGGATAAAAAATAAAAGCAAAGAAGATCTTTCTTCTACTTCGAAAAAGATTTACAACAGAAAAACACTCTTCTGTAATAGATATTATAATAGATTGATGTTCAGGAGTTTTATAGCTTTGTCGAGCGTCCATCTAAAAGTGAGGACAATAATATTTCTTGTAGATCCATAAACCATTTCTTTTGTAATATCGGTAAAACGTCAAAATCTTTTAACCAAACAGGTTACGATGCATTGTCTAATAAATTATTTATGAACCTTTATCTATGAAACTACTGAAAGATACGATAGATAATATTGAAGAGTTATCAAGAGATGCTATAGATGATATCCATGCGAAGTTTAGCGCCTTTGCGATACCACGAGGTAGCCTGGGGCGGTTGGAAGAGTTGGCAACGGTTTATGCCTCTATAAAAGGTACTGCCGGCTGCGCAATCAGACATAAAAAGATCGTTACGATGGCAGGTGACCACGGTGTCGTGGAAGAAGGTGTCAGTGCCTTTCCGCAGCAAGTTACCAGACAAATGGTACAAAATTTTATAGAAGGGGGGGCTGCTATCAACGTTCTTGCGCGTCATATTGGTGCAAAGGTGATTGTAGTCGATTGCGGAGTTGCTTCACATCTGGAACCACAAGATGGTCTAAAGATAAGGAAAGTAGGTCTTGGCACAAAAAATATGGCATTGGGGCCGGCGATGTCCAGGGAAGAGGCCATCCGGTCCATCGAAACCGGCATTGAACTGATTGAGGAAGAACTTGAAGAAGGAATCGATATTGTTGGCACAGGAGATATGGGGATTGCCAATACGACCCCAAGCAGTGCGCTACTAGCTGTCTTGGGGAGAATGGATGTTATTTCGGTAACAGGCCGCGGAGCCGGATTGGATGAGGAGTCGCTTCAGAGAAAGATAGCAGTAATAAAAAAGGCCATCGATATAAATCAACCCGATCCCAATGACCCAATTGATGTATTGGCAAAAGTTGGCGGGTATGAGATTGGAGGCATTGCCGGTTTATGCCTGGGTGCTGCCCGCTATCGTATACCAGTAGTTCTTGACGGGTTTATTTCAACGGCTGGAGCCTTAATAGCTCAAGCAATAGAACCTAAAGTAAACAAATACCTGATAGCATCTCATATCTCCGCAGAAAAAGGGCATAGAATAATGCTAAAGCTATTAAACAAAATCCCATTACTTGATCTGAATATGCGGTTGGGTGAAGGCACTGGGGCTGCTTTGGGTATAAACTTGGTAGAAGCGGGAGTAAAATTGATGCATGAAATGGCTACATTTCAGGAAGCGGGGGTGTCCGAACCTCATTTAGAGTAAGATGGGCAACCTTCAGTTTTTCTTTTCGTTCAATCTAGTCTTTAGTAATCGTACCATATGGGTAATGCTGTCTTTGACTTCACCAAATATCATCAGTGTTTTCTGGTTATAGAACAATTCATTGTCTACCCCTGAAAAGCCAGGGCTCAAACTTCGTTTACAGATAATTACCGTCTTTGCCTTATCTGCATTGAGAATTGGCACATCGGAAAGGAGGCAAGTGTTCATAGCCTTTGCGGAGTGATTAATGACGTCATTAGCCCCAACAACCAGGACAACATCGGTATTCCGAAAATCGTTGTTAATTCTTTCCGGGGTAAAAAGAAGATTCTGAGGAACTTTTGCCTCTGTCAGCATGATGTGCAGTTGATCAGACGCACGTCCCGCAAATGGATGTACTGCATATCGGACGGTGGCGCCACGATCTATCAAGACTTTTTCCAGACTATGCAGAATATCTTGAGCCTGAGCAGCGACAAAACCGTAACCGGGAATAATAATAACTGACTGCGCATTCTCGAGCGGCACAATCGAATCTTTCGGGGAATGTGCTATAACTTTACGTATGTCTTTTTTTTTATTATTTTCCAAAACATTCACCTTAACAAATTTAGGTATATCGGTCGAAGAGAAATGGTTTATCTCTTTGCATTTCATAATTGCCAGGGCGATACCCGAAGCGCCGACAATTACACCACCCGTGATGACGATGTTGTTGGAAATAATAAAGCCGCATGCTGTAGCAGCCAAGCCGGTGTAAGAGATCAGCAAAGATATGACTACCGGCATGTTTGCTCCGCCAATCGGAACGACAATCAATATTCCCAGTGCAGATGAGATAACAAAAAAGGCAAGAAGATATGCTCCACAGGTCTGATTAAATGAAATTATAATGCAAAATATGAGACACAAGATAAACAGGAGCAGATGAAACGAATACTTTATCTCACAAACCAAAGAAGCCGCTTTAATAAAATTCTGAAATTTAGCATACGCGACAAGACTACTCGTGAGTGTTACAAGACCAATAAGTAAACCAAGCACCATGGAAATGATAATGCTCAGATGCGGTTCACGTATTACAAGATAGTGTTCTGTCATAGCAACAAATACCGATACCACCCCGCCTAGTCCATTATAAAAGGCCACGATCTTGGGCACGGCAGTCAGTTTTGCCTTCTTAGCAAGTATGACACTTATGGTGCTTCCGATAAAACTGCTTACAATAATAAAACTAAAGTCATGAATTTTCTTGTGAAAAAGAGTGCACACAATGGCAATCAGCATCGCAGTCATGGCAAGCATGTTACCACGATACGCAGTCTTTGGTGAACTGATTCCCTTGACACCAAAAATAAACAATATTGAGGAAAGAATATAGGCAATGGTAATCATAATTTTAGAATGGGGTAATTGCTTTACCATAATAATAGCAAAATTATTAGCACTATTTCAATGATTGACCTGATACCACAAAATAGGATGTTACGATGTCACTCGAAATGATTATTGAGGTTGCGTTAAAGACGATAAAGTGATAATATAAAATACTTGATAAAAATCCCACATTACAAGCATTTTTCCTGAAAGGAGTTCCCGATGGCTGGGAAACAGTGGAGTAGTCCGCCTGCGATGCAGATTGATCCAGAGAAAACCTATCACGCAACAATTGAGACCAACCGGGGTACGATCTCGATAGAATTCTTTCCAAAAAATGCCCCGAAAACGGTTAATAATTTTGTCTTTCTCGCCAAAGAAGGTTTCTACGACGGAGTATCATTCCACAGGGTGATCAACGATTTTATGATCCAAGGTGGAGACCCTACCGGCACCGGCAGGGGTGGGCCCGGTTATAAGTTTGAGGATGAAACAAAGGGAAACCCCCTGACACATGACACCGGAGTAATTTCCATGGCTAATGCAGGGCCAAATACAAACGGTAGCCAATTTTTTATCACGCATTCGCCGCAACCTCACCTCAACGGAAAGCACACGGTTTTTGGTAAAGTAGTCACCGGTCAGGATGTTGTTAATGCAATTCGCCAGGGCGATATCATGGCAAAGGTAACGATTTGTGAAAGCTAAAGGCCTTTGTGATAAGCAAGAATAATTCCGGGATTTATTTGATACAGCGAGTTTAGTACCGTCGGGATGTATAAGAAACGTGATTCAGATTACCCGTACAATTTCATTAGACGAGAATGAAATTCATTGTGATTTCATCCGTGCTTCCGGACCGGGTGGACAGAATGTTAACAAAGTTGCCACGGCAGTACAGCTTCGTTTTAATGTCAGGAACTGTCCTTCACTTCCCGAAGACGTTCGTGAACGCCTCGTTCGCATTGCCGGCAAACGAATTAGCGGAGACGGCACAGTTATCATAGTTTCACGGCGTTTCCGAACTCAGGAAGGAAATCGTCAGGACGCAATCAACCGGTTGGTCGGATTAATACTCAAGGCTGCCGAAAAACCAAAACCAAGACGACAAACAATGCCCACGTTAGCATCAAAGAAACGCCGTTTGGATTTCAAACATCATCGGGGTGGAACGAAACGGTTGAGGCAGTCATCTCGTCATGCAGACGATTAGCATTTCCCTGTAAATATCGAACTTTTTCTGAGTACTGCTCTTTTCAGGGGAGTTGTATGATAAAACGGAGACGAATCATGGTTTATTTGCGATTCGCTATACTTTTATTTTCATGCATCTTACTTGCATGCAATAGGGTAAAAACCACAGAAAAACAAACCGTTGCCATTGCAGAAAATAATTCCGCTGATTTAAAAGAGAAAGGGATAACCATGCCTGAAAAAGTTATGAAAAGCGACGATGAGTGGAAACGGATACTTACACCGGAGCAATATAAGATTACCCGGCAAAAAGGGACAGAACCGTCTTTTACCGGCGAATACCACAAATTTAAAGGAAAAGGGATATTTCGGTGTGTGGGTTGCGGGAATGATTTGTTCCGATCGGAAGTAAAATTCGATTCCGGGACAGGTTGGCCAAGTTTTTGGGAGCCAATTTCTGAACAAAACGTTACTACCGCTACCGATGCAAGCCATGGGATGGTACGAACTGAAGTTACGTGCAGCCGGTGTGATGCTCATCTTGGACACGTGTTTCATGACGGCCCACCGCCTACCGGGCTCCGCTATTGCATCAATTCGGCTGTGCTTAACTTTGTGAAGAAAGAAAAGGAATAGCGCCGTGTATAAAAACAAGGTTATACCCAGTAAAACGTTATCTTTGGGTTAACGCAAAAGAATCATCTATTTTCCAACGGATAATCTTCTGTATTGAGTCAGCTTAGAAAACTTGCCTCACAAACGGTTGTGTATGGTTTGAGTACCATACTTGGCCGCTTCCTCAACTATCTTCTCGTGCCTTTGCACACAAGGGTTTTCGGCACGGATGAGTATGGCGTGGTGAGTGAATTGTATGCCTACATTTCGTTTTTTCTTGTAACGCTCACCTACGGAATGGAGACGGCATTTTTCCGTTTCTCGCAGGATGAAGAAAAAAAAGACAAGGTATTTCCCACGGCATTTGTATCTATTGGTATTTCTTCGGTTATTTTCATGCTCGGCATGGGTGTGTTTGCACAACCGATTGCCAATGCCATTCGTTATCCAAATCATCCGGAATACATCATCATTTTTTCCCTCATCCTGGGTTTTGACGCCATGGCGAGCATCCCCTTTGCATTGCTTCGGCAACAAGGGCGTCCGACAAAATTTGCCATTATAAAAAACATCAATATCCTCAGCAATATCCTCCTCAACCTGTATTTTTTGATGCTCTGTCCGTATGTGCAGCACAAATCAAATATTTCGCTGCCATTTTATGATGCCAGCATTGGTGTAGGTTATGTTTTTATTTCGAATCTCGTGGCAAGCATCATCACGCTTCCCTTATTGTCCAAAGAAATTTTATGGATCAGAAAGGGTTTTGATACGGCGCTCTGGAGGAAAATGATCGCTTACGGTTTGCCATTATTAATCGTAGGCCTGGGCGGTATGGTGAACGAAACACTCGATCGGGCAATCATGAAATACCTGCTTCCGGCAGGCAAAGGGACGTTGAGCCGGGTGGGTATTTATGGGGCAAATTACAAGCTTTCCATCCTGATGAGTTTGTTCATTCAGGCGTTTCGTTTTGCCGCGGAGCCGTTCTTTTTTTCCCACGCAAAGACATCGGATAAAAAAACCATATACGCGCAGGTAATGGATTATTTCGTAATCGTATGTTTGGGGATATTCCTGCTCGTAACGTTATACATAGACCTCTTCAAATATTTTATTGGTGAGCAATTTTATGATGGATTAAAGGTAGTCCCGATATTGCTCCTCGCTAATTTATGTCTTGGTGTTTATTATAATCTTTCCATCTGGTACAAACTCTCCGACCAAACCAGGAAAGGTGCCATGATATCATTGATTGGCGCGGGCATTACTACTGGGTTGAATATCTGGTGGATTCCCGTATTCGGATATGTCGGCTCGGCGTGGGCAACCTTTCTTTGCTACTTCAGCATGATGCTGATCTGTTATTTCATGGGAATGAAATACTACCCAATACCCTATCATATCAGACATATACTGAGTTTTACAGGAATAGCGCTTATGCTCTTTTTTGCTGGATGGTATTGCAGAATCTCCTTTTCTGCAGACAATCTTACGCGCATTCTCAGCATAAACTCTGTCCTATTCCTGGTTTTCATCATAGCAGTTTGCCTGTTTATCAAAAAAGACAAAATGCTAACTTCGCCTGTCCGACAGTAACAGATAAATGTGTCGCCTTTGGATAATTAATCATTTGTGGCGTAGTATCTGAATGCCGCCATTATAATGTCACCCTGTAAAAACATCTTTTTTTAGCAAGTTTTTTTACAACCCCCTTCACCCTCTAGTTTATTAAGGGGGATTTGATGTGGATTCGCTGCATCCCCACAGGAAAAATCCCGTACCCAACACATCTTCTTGTCGCAAGGACTCCAATGTATCTTTCCACAACACCCGCAGATCGTTTTTTGTGTCCGCTTAAGTTGAATGACACGTAATTTCGAGTCCCCAAGTGTTCCCCTTATTTCTGCTTTCGGACCAAATCCGGGGAACTGATATTCGACCAGCAGTTTTCTCTTTATGCTATATTGTAACCAATTTACTGCTCAATTTTACCCACTCACTTGCCTGAAGACTCTTCCTTCTTTCTGTATGTAATGGTTGAAAGAGCGTAGCCGTTTGTCTGCAGAAATTGGAGCAGCTTTTTGTTTGCGGTCTGTTCACAAGAATAGTCGGGCAGCCAGAATTTTGTGGTATCAATTCCGCTGATTGTTTTATTATGGGAATTTATGATGCAGGTTTTTTGTTCTGCATCAGCGCCCTGGTATTTGATGAGAATCAAACTGTCGTTAAAATCGAAATCGATTTCAACCCTCATGCCCGCATCGTCATATATCTTGCCTATATTCTTTACGATGTCGATTAACTCGTCTAGCTTTTCATCTCTTGGCATAATCTGACCCGAACGAGTTGGAAAGGACAACATTCGAAGCACGAAATTCGCTAGTTAACCTCCGGCGGAGTTTAAAACCCTGACAGGGTTAATCATTTTTGCTAGAAATGTCAAAAATATCTTTGGAAGATACCATACGCTAGAACATATCAGAATTGGTCGAAAGAGACAAGAAATAAATTCCCTTGAATGACCTGGAAATGCTGATAGAATCAAGAGAGATCAGAAAACATATAAACAGATAAAAAAGACCAGAATAATAAGGAATGTAATATGATCTATCTAGACAATGCGGCAACGACGTTTCCGAAACCGGAGATTGTATATAAAACAATGGATACCTTTTACCGAACGCTGGGTGCCAATCCCGGACGTTCAGGACACCGGATGGCAGTCGCAGCAGAAAAGGAGATTGAAGATGCCCGCAATGTTGTGTCGCGGTTGTTTGGCATCAGGGATGCCAAGAGGCTTATTCTTACGTTTAATGCTACCGATGCAATTAACATGGGGATAAAGGGGCTGCTGAAACCAGGTGATCATGCTATCACAACCTTTCTTGAACATAATGCCGTTTCTCGTGCCCTTCATGGACTTGAAAAAAGAGGTATCATTACCGTAACCAAGGTGAGAAATTCCCCTGAAGGTTTTCTTGACCCGGTGGATATTAAAAAAGCCATTACATCCAAAACCCGATTGATTGTTATGGCACATGCACCGAATGTCCTTGGCACCATTCAACCGATCAGGGAGATCGGCAGGATTGCACGGGAAAATAATATGATATTCATGGTCGATGCCGCTCAAACGGCAGGAGTGTGTGAAATTGATGTTAATGAAGAGTCTGTCGATATGCTTGCCTTCACCGGACACAAAGGCCCGTTGGGACCGACGGGAACGGGGGGGTTGTATGTGGGAGATCGTCTGACTTTGGACCCTTGGAGGGAAGGAGGGACAGGTTTTGAAGCCGCATCACTAACTCAGCCGGAGGAATTACCTTTCAAACTGGAGAGCGGTACACCCAATACGGTTGGAATTGCTGGTTTGAGGGCTGGCATTGAATACGTTTTATCAAAAGGGATAAGCACGGTCAGGACACATGAACAGAATTTAACCAGGAAACTTATAGAAGCCTTGCTGCATGATCAGCGTTTTGTCTTGTATGGATCGACAGATATAACGAAAAAGGTAGGTATTCTGTCGATGAATGTAAAAGGCTTTAAACCTCAGGAGGTTGGTGCAATTCTCGATCAGTCCTTTAATATTGCGGTG
The DNA here is from genome assembly GCA_964490485.1 of uncultured Candidatus Brocadia sp. Classification (GTDB taxonomy): domain Bacteria; phylum Planctomycetota; class Brocadiia; order Brocadiales; family Brocadiaceae; genus Brocadia. The sequence goes on from CAZBCT010000001.1 coordinate 44,600, forward strand.
CGTCCGGGTCTTCATTGTGCCCCCTTTGTGCATCAAACGCTGGGCACGTTTCCCGATGGCACCGTACGGATAAGCCCAGGATATTTCAACACCGAAAACGAAATAGATCAACTCATCAAGGCATTGGATAACATCGCAAACGAAAAGATATAATTGTTCAGTTCCTATTCCCGGTATCTTTGCAACAGTAGTTTGTTTGTAAAATAGTTTTGCGATAACTCTCAAGCCCCCAACTTTGCCGATCCTTTTTTATTGAATAAATACAGTAACGAACGTAAGATATGGGGCATGGCAGACAAAAAAGACTATTACGAGATATTGGGGGTAAGCAGGGCTGCAACAAAAGAAGAGATCAAGTCGGCATATCGTGCGCTGGCGAAAAAATTCCATCCTGATCTGAATAAGGATAGTCCCAAACTGGCTGAAGAAAAATTTAAAGAGATATCTGAGGCATACGAGGTGCTGATTGATGAAAACAAGAAGGCCAGGTACGATCAATACGGTCATGCAGGGGTTGCCTCTGATTTTGGTAAGGAAGGATTTACGTGGCGTGATTTCAGCCATGTCAGCGATCTTGAAGATATTTTTGGGCACGATATCTTTTCCGACTTCTTTGGCCGTGGGAATGTTTTCCAGGACTTTTTTGGCACCCGCCGATGGGGTTTCAAACAACCGGAAGAATATGTTAAGCGTGTGCAGGTTGAAATTACGCTTGAACATGCATATCGGGGTATCAGCACGGAGGTAGCTATACCTCACATGGAGAAGTGTACGGATTGCGGTGGATCAGGTGCTTCAAAGGGAACAACTCCAAAGACTTGCACGCGTTGTAGCGGAAGAGGGGAAGTGCAACAAGAGCAATTGCAAGGTTTTGGCAGGATTATTAAGATCGGTGCCTGTCCGGTTTGCAGGGGCAGTGGGAAGATCATTGAATATCCGTGCTCAAATTGTCACGGAAGTGGCGAAGTGCAAAAACTGGACAAAATTAACGTCAAGATACCTCCGGGGGTTGATAATGGGACAACTTTACGGGTGGCGGCCGATAAGACTGCCGGAAGATTGAAGGAAGATGTCTACGTAATTATCTCCGTCCAACCACACCCCATTTTCCATAGGCAGGGAAGTGATGTTTATCTGGAGAAGGCGGTTGCGCTAGTTGAGGCAGCCCTTGGCTCGAAGGTTGAGGTACCCACATTGGACGGAAATGCCTTGATGAAGATTCCACCAGGGACGCAGACTGATACCCTCTTCCGACTGAGAGGTAGCGGTATGCCCCATGTAAAAGGTCATAGTTACGGTGATCAATATGTGCGCGTGATTGTACGTACCCCTAGGAATTTAACAAAAAGGCAGACGGAATTACTCGAAGAATTTCAGACGATTGAAAGGGAAAAATGAGGAAATTACATGAAAAACAGGGATTTCTTGACAATTATTAATATGGGTTTTGTCAATGCGGGACGGTATTTTGTGGCAGTTGCTTCCATTCTCACCATTTTAGCTTCTGGTTTTTTGATCTTTGCGGGGATTTGGGAATTTGTCAACGGTATTCCAACTATACTGGATTTTTTGTTTAAACACGAGGGGCATCGTGTAGAACTCTCCGTACATTTTATTTCTGCCATAGATCTGTTTATGGTCGCCGTGGTGATGTTTGTTATGGGAATCGGACTCTTTGAGCTATTTGTCGATAAAGATCAGTCTATTGACTATCCGCACTGGTTAAGAATACGCGATCTCACAGATTTAAAAGAAAAATTGATTGCTGCAGTTGTTGTGGTCATTGTTATTACTTTTTTAAAGCATATTGTAATGTGGGAAAACCCCCTAGAAACCCTCTATTTTGGTGGTTCCATAGCTATCGTTATCATGGCTATCACACTCTTTTCGAAGTTGGTGGTAGGCGATGAGTCGAGAAAAAAGAAAACAGAGGAAACAAAATAATGAATGAGGCGTTGTTCTTCATCCGTGAAGTTGGATTGAGTTCGAGTGAAATCCAGCGCTATAGTCAAGGTCTTAAATAAGTATACATGTGCGGGGATTGCTTCGTCGCTCCACTCCTCGCAATGACGACTTATTTTTGTCCTTTATTGTAACCTTCGTTGTATTCCTGGAAATGTTGGGTTTCGTGCATATTCGTAATATTCAAACATACCACAGGTTTAGGCAAAACGGCTAACCAGGAAGGTCTCGGTTTCTGAAGTCGGCATTAAAAACAGATATCATTATTAAAAAAATAATCACATGATACCTGTAACGTATTACGTAAATTTTTGGAGGATAGTTTTGGAATGGTCTTTTTTGCAGGTCAAAAACGCGTGGTCTTTGACCTGCAAAAAGTTATTTGGGGTGAGCGACGGGATTCGAACCCGCGACCCTTAGAGCCACAGTCTAATGCTCTATCCAACTGAGCTACGCCCACCACATCATGTCTACAGAAAATACTTCTATATGGCGCGCCAGGAAGGATTTGAACCCTCGACCGCCGGATTAGAAATCCGATGCTCTATCCAGCTGAGCTACTGGCGCACAATTACTATTCAGGGCACTAAATAACAATCTATTCTAAGAAGGTTTTTATTTATAACATAAATATACGTCTTTGCAAGAGAAAAAACCCATCGTCGGATTACCCCGAGAGGCCGTCCATTCTTCAAGGATGCAACGATATCACGGAACTATACAATATTTCTACCAGGAAATAACGTTGTAATTATTTATCATGCACTTTTACGAGACTCATGATATAATCGTTCATGCTTGATGGTTTTGCATATTAGCAACATTATCTATTATAAAGGAAGATAAATTATGTCAAAGGGAAAATTGCCGAAACAGTTTCTTCAGATAAAAAAGAGACATGAAAAATTTTTTAACGCAGTCGAGGAGCTTGGTAAGGTTGTCAAGCAGGAAGGCCCCTTGGATGAGGAGACTGCTCATCTGATTCAACTAGCGGCAGCGGCGTCGGTTCATTCTGAAGGTGCTGTACACAGTCATGTAAGGCGGGCACTTGAGGCAGGGGTAACGCCGGAAGCAATATATCATGCAATACTCCTTCTTACGAGTACGATTGGATTTCCAACTGTTATTGCGGCGCTTAGTTGGGCAGAAGATATTATAAAAAACAAGAAAATGAAGATCATGTAATTATAGTAAGCGCATAAAGAAGGTTGTCGTTGCGAAAGCGCTTGCCCGAAGCAATCTCCGCTATGGCTGTCATTCAGAGCAAAGCGCGGAATCCCACGGGTTTGTTTTGCTTGGGCTTGCAGCTTCGGCTTCGCTGTCGTTCGCAATGACCAGCACATTTCAGGTGTTATGAAAAGAATGTCCCCGCATGCTGAATGTTTGTGCATAATGATCGTATGGGTAGATTATTGTCAAGTATTATCTCCAGCGTCTATTTTCTTCCTGTCCGAAGTATCATTCTTGCAGTTTTTATGAAAGGTTGTGTCTTTAACACTATGGGTGCAAACAATAATAGAATTCCATCAACGCCGCAGCAGGAAACAAAATCTTCTCACAAAGGAAGGCCGAACCGTTTAGTTCATGAAAAAAGCCCATATCTGTTGCAGCATGCGTATAACCCTGTTGATTGGTATCCCTGGGGTGAAGAGGCATTTCAAAAAGCTGTCAGGGAAAACAAACCTATCTTTCTTTCCATTGGTTACTCGACCTGTCATTGGTGCCACGTCATGGAATCAGAGTCGTTTGAGGATGAAGAGGTCGCAAAGATATTGAATGAGAATTTCGTGTCGATTAAGGTTGATAGGGAAGAGCGGCCTGATATTGATACTATTTATATGGCCGTTTGCCAGGCCATGACCGGCAGCGGTGGTTGGCCTCTCAATATTTTTATGACCCAGGAAAGAAAACCATTTTATGCCGGTACCTATTTTCCTAAGACGGAGCGGTATGGAAATCCCGGATTTATTGCTATTCTTAAACAGATATCCAATTTGTGGAAGACAAATTCTGACAGTGTCGTTGCCTCAAGTGAACAGGTGACAAAGGTCATACAATCCATGGCAACCACTACACCGGGAGAACTTTTAAACGAAGAAACGCTCAAACATGCCTACGAACAGTTGAGAGATACTTTCGACTACATTTACGGAGGATTTGGCTCGTCACCCAAATTTCCCACACCGCATAACTATACCTTTCTCCTTCGTTGGTGGAAACGGAGCAATGATCCCACAGCGCTTGAGATGGTAGAAAAAACCCTGGAACGGATGGGCCGGGGCGGCATGTACGACCAGTTGGGAGGCGGATTCCATCGGTATTCAACTGATGAATACTGGCTTGTCCCTCATTTTGAAAAAATGCTCTACGATCAGGCATTATCTGCCATTGCTTATACCGAGGCATATCAGGCCACAGGCAAAGCGTATTATGCCGATATCGTTAGAGACATTTTTCAGTATGTTTTACGGGATATGACTTCCCCTGATGGTGGTTTTTATTCCGCTGAAGACGCTGACAGCGAAGGGGTCGAAGGAAAGTTTTATGTATGGACATCCGATGAGATTATAAAGACTTTGGGTGAAAAAGAGGGTAAGATATTCTGCGACTACTATGACGTCTCCGATGAAGGCAATTTTGAAGGAAAGAATATTCTGCATGTTGACAAACCGTTCGATGCCTTTGCCAGGCTGGAAGGCGTCAATCCGGATAAACTCCAGGAAGTATTACGCATAGCCCGGGAAAAACTCTTTGCTGTACGGGAGAAACGCATTCGTCCCCATAAAGATGACAAGATACTTACCTCGTGGAATGGTCTAATGATCGCTGCTTTTGCCAAAGCTGCGCGGGCACTAAACGAACCAAGATATGCACAAGTGGCAGCACACGCGACCAATTTTATTTTGAATACATTATACGAAAATAAGGAAACGTTATTGAGACGATATCGTCAGGGGCAAGCCTCAATTCCAGGGTATCTGGATGACTATACCTATTTTGTCTGGGGTCTGATAGAGCTGTATGAAGCCACGTTTAAGACAAAATACCTGAAAACAGCGTTAGAGATACATAAGGACATGATTGAAAATTTCTGGGATGAAAAAGGAGGGGGATTTTTCTTCAACGGCAAGAAGAACGAACAACTGATCGCTCAGTCAAAGGATATTTATGATGGGGCAACTCCTTCTGGGAATTCGGTTGCTTTCCTTAATGGATTACGTCTGGGGCGGATGACGGGAAACCGGGATTTAGAAAAAATTGCGGAACAAATGATAAAAACCTTTTCAGACACGATACGCCAGTATCCATTAGGCTATACCCAATTTTTGTGCGCCCTGGATTTTGCCCTGGGACCGACAAAAGAGATTGTCATTGCAGGTGAACCTGACCAGAAAGATACAGATCTGATACTCATGGAAATTGGAAAGCGTTTTCTACCGAGAAAGGTACTGCTCCTCCATTCCCAAAAAGACAGCTCCCTTGAAGAAATCGCGCAATTCGTAAAAGAACAAAAGCCCATTGACAACAAAGCTACGGCTTATATTTGCGAGAACTATGCCTGCAAGGCGCCAACTTGGGATGTGGATAAAATCGTACACCTCTTAGAGACACCTTAAATCTTCGTAACAATTTAGTTTTTTGAAAAAGTAGGGGCGAAGCATTTGCTGGCTTGTGTATGAGCGCATGTATACCAACGATAGCAAATGCTTCGCCCCTACACTGCGCGGTAAACATCGCCATTCGTTGAATTTTTCAAAAAACTAAATTATTACAAATCTTCTTATTTCTCTATCATGGTTGGTTTGATTTTATTCTTTGTTGTTATTATTTCTGCAGTCATCTGGCTCGTATTGCTTTTTATGCCTATACGCTGGCGAATTTCTGAACGATGGGATATCTCCGGCGACTTACCTACAATAATTCCTCCATGGCCAACCTTGTCTGTCATTGTACCGGCACGCAACGAGAGATCGTCACTTCCGATAACATTACCTTCGTGGCTCAAACAAGACTATCCGGCATCAGAAATTATTCTGGTAGACGATGAATCGTGCGATGGTACCGCTGAATGCGCCAGGGAAATTTCAGCACAGTTGAAATGTAAAATACAAGTCCTTGCCGGTACCCCACCTCCACCCGGATGGACCGGGAAACTCTGGGCGCTGGAACAGGGAGTAAGGATTTCATCGGGTGAATGGCTGTTATTTACCGACGCGGATATTTTTCATAATCTGCATCTATGGCAAGGACTGGTGGCAAAGGCTATAGCAGAGCAGCGTGAAATGGTTTCACTGATGGTGCTCTTAGATACCCATGGATTCTGGGCTCGATTACTCATCCCAGCCTTTGTTTACTTCTTTCACGTTCTTTATCCATTCGCGAAAGTAAATGACGTACGGTCTGATACATCGGCGGCTGCCGGTGGGTGCGTTCTCGTTTCGCGAAAGGCATTAACCAAAATAGGTGGAATAGCCAGTTACTGTGATGCGTGGATAGACGATGTTGCGCTTGCCACCCGAATCAAACGCATGGGAATGCCGGTCTCCCTTTCATTGACTAAATCAGTAATCAGCATTCGTCCTTATCATAGGCTCCGTGAGATTTGGAATATGGTAGCCCGCAACGCCTTTGCGCAGTTGAACTATTCGTGGGTTGCTTTGGCTGGAACGACAATGGGACTGATCGTTCTGTTTGTGGCACCTGTGGCTGGAATATGTGTATCTTTGACTGGTAAGGCTGTTATGATGGCACCTTCGGGTGTTTCGCTTTTGTCAATGGCTTTCACATACCTCCCTATCATTCGCTTTTTTAACCTGAATACAGGGAGGGCATTTTCACTGCCTGTTGCAGGCATCTTTTATCTGGCCATGACGTTGTCTTCCGCTAGGAATTATCTTTTGGGCAGACGTGAATGGCGGGGCACTCGCACGGAAATTATTGACGAAAATGATGCTAATGAAAATGTATGATTTTCCAATGGCATTAATATGGAAATGGAATGTATTTGGCAAGATTTTTTTCGCCGGGCATTCGTTAAAGCAGGTGTCGTGTTGACACACCACTTTTAACAGCAGCATCTGCTACCGCCCGGGCCACATCTTTATGCACCTTTTCATTAAATACACTTGGTATGATGTAGTCCTCGGAGAGGTGTTCTTCCTCAATAGCATTTGCAATGGCGTACGCTGCCGCCACATTCATGGCATCAGTGATTGTCGTTGCCCCACTATCTAATGCCCCCCGGAAAAGACCGGGAAAACATAGCACATTATTAATTTGATTATGATAATCTGACCGTCCGGTGGCAATAATCCTTGCAATGTCCTCAATCAAATCAGGTTCAATTTCCGGGTTGGGATTTGCCATAGCAAATACGATAGAATCTTTCTGCATGGACTTGACCATGTCTTTGGTAATAATATTTGGTCCGGAGACGCCAATGAAAACATCTTTTCCCCTCATCGCATCAGCAATCGTGCCTTTTTCATTTTTTAGGTTCGTGATCTGTGCTAGCGCCTCTTTTGCCGCGTTCATATTGGCCTCTCTTCCTTTGTAAATGATACCGGAAGTATCACAAACCACGATGTCCTTTGCTCCGGCACCTATAAGCATCTGAGCGATCGATACTCCGGCAGCGCCTGCACCACTGATAACCGTAGAAACGTTTTCTATTTTTTTCTTAACCACTTTTAAGGCATTCAGGAGACCGGCAAGACAAACGACTGCCGTGCCATGCTGGTCATCATGGAAAACAGGAATTGGTAAAATTTCCTTGAGCCGTCTCTCGATCTCAAAGCAACGAGGAGCTGAAATATCCTCGAGATTAATACCGCCAAAGGTGGCGGAGATGTTAACAACCGTTTTAATGATTTCCTCGGTGTCCTTCGTATTCACTAGAATGGGAAATGCATCAATATTGCCGAACGCCTTAAACAACATGGCCTTTCCCTCCATAACCGGCATTCCGGCAACCGGACCAATATCGCCTAATCCCAGAATTGCTGTGCCGTCGGTAACAATGGCGACGGTATTTCTGATAATAGTATATTCTCTGGCCAGTTCCGGACGCACCTGAATCGCTTTGCAAACTTTGGCTACCCCAGGGGTATATACCCGTGAAAGGTCTTCAAAGGTCGTAATGCTAATGCGGTTGCTTAAGTAAATCTTTCCCTTTTCGTGGAGTTCAAAGACCTTGTCCTTAACCGCAATGACCTCAACCACGTCCCTTCCAAGAGCTGAAAGAGCGTCCACAATTTCTTGGACTTGTTCGTCCGTATTAACATAAACAGCCAGATCCCGGATTTTAAAATCCTTGTCGGCCTTAATAATTTGTATATTTCCCATACTTCCACCCGACTTGCCGATGACCGTAAGTGCCTTGCCTAAGGTACCCGGAGAATTTTTGAGCCGTAAACGAAACGTCACAAGATTTTCAACAATCCTCATAAATTTCTTACCTCCGATTTATAGCCTGAGCGTACGCGCTGATTCCCTAAACGTATAGAGTTGTTCAATGGTACAGATAGCGCTTGATTCGTGATATTATATCAGTATAATACATCATTTTACTATTTATTTATGCTGTGTAATGAAAGACACACGATGTGAAGATCCTTGTTATTTCAGACATTCATGGCAATCTGGCCGCATTAGATGCGGTGACAGAACGCGCTGATATGATTTTTTGCCTTGGTGATATGGTGAATTACGGACCCTATCCCAATCTCTGTATGGAAAGAATCAGAGGTTTAGCCAATACCGTAGTAGTTCGGGGGAATCACGATAACGCTATTGGGAGAAATATTGATTGCAGATGTTCCGTGAAATATCAGGAACTTAGCGACGCCGGGAAAGCGTTTACCATGGTAGTATTAAATGCTGAGGAAAAAGACTATCTTGGTAATTTACCCGTAGTGGCAGTTGTAGAGACGGAAGGTAAGAAGTTTTTGTTATCACATGGGTCGCCTGGCGGTGATCTTTATAAATATCTTAGGCCTGATGTTCCCAACGAGCAATGGGAGTCAGAATTAAAGGATGTTGCTGCCGACTTCGTCTTTCTTGGCCACACCCACCTTCCCATGGTGCGTATGGTCCGGGGTGTTATGGTGGTAAACCCTGGTAGTGTTGGTCAGCCGCGTGATGGTATTCCTGCGGCATCGTATGCAATATGGGAAGATGGCCGCATTGAGATAAAACGGGTTCATTATGACATTGAGGCAACCATAAAAGGGCTGCGCGGGACCAACATCCCCTCTCATCTGATTTCAAATCTTGCAAAAATTTTAAGAGAAGGCGGGATGTAGCGTATTCCGACAGCAATTCATTGACAGAGAGTTTGGTTATGTATTATAATCAGTTTTGTAAAGTAGGGCTGCAAAAGTTGTATTTTGGGAAGATTATTTAGGGTAAGAACGCCATGTCAAATAGAACAGAAAAGGATGCCAATCCTTCCGAAAAACTGGAAGTTGTACAGCCTTCCGAGGTATTGTTTGCAGAACAACAAGTTATCATTCAATCTCTAAAACAGGAATTAGAGGTAAATAAGAAAAGAATTAGCGAACTTCAGGACTCGATGCGACGCCTGGCAGCAGATTTTGAGAATTATAAAAAATGGTCTGCAAAGGAACGACAAACAATCGAGCGTGCCGCGGCAGAATCGTTGATTAAGAAATTATTGGATATGTATGAAAGTTTAGGCAAAGCAGTCTGTGGAACAAAGGATACAAGAGAAAACGATTTTATTGAAGGGATTAAAATGATTTATAAGGAATTTTCACGCATCTTGAAAACAGAAGGCTTGGAGCCAATACCTTCTGTGGGTTTGCCTTTAGATGTTTACAAGCATGAGGTTGTAATGCAAAAGGTCAATGATGAGGTGTCTGAAGATACTGTATTGGAAGAGATTCAAAAAGGGTATCTATTAAATAACTTAGTGTTAAGAGCCTCAAAAGTAATTGTATCTCAGAAATCAAAAATACCGGAAAACATTCAGAATCCAGAAAAGCCAGAAGAGGAAAAAGGAGGGTAAGAAATGGCAAAGATTATTGGTATAGACTTAGGGACAAGTAATTCTGCCGCATCTGTTTTGATAGGCGGCAAACCCACGATTATTCCCAGTGCAGAAGGTGCAACGGTTGGTGGAAAGGCGTTTCCTTCGTATGTTGCCTTCACCAAAGACGGTGAAAAACTTGTCGGAGAGCCTGCCCGGAGACAAGCTGTTAGTAATCCAGATGGCACTATTTATGCGATTAAGAGAAAGATGGGTGCTGATTATAAAGTCACCATCCGTGGTAAAACCTTTACCCCTCAGCAAATCTCAGCATTTATCCTGCAGAAGATAAAGCAGGATGCTGAGGCATTTCTCGGTGAGCGGGTTGAAAAGGCTGTAATCACAGTTCCAGCATATTTCAATGACAACCAAAGACAAGCCACGAAGGATGCAGGCACTATCGCAGGATTGGATGTTGTCAGAATTATTAACGAACCAACAGCGGCATCATTGGCGTATGGATTGGACAAGGTTGATGAATCTCAAAAAATCCTGGTTTTCGATTTAGGCGGGGGCACTTTGGATTGTACCATAATGGATTTTGGCCAGGGAGTATTCGAGGTAGTCTCTACAAGCGGTGATACCCAATTGGGTGGCACGGATATGGATAATACCATTGTCGATTATTTGGTTTCAGAATTTAAGAAGGAACACGGCATTGACCTTAAAAACGACAAAATGGCGATGCAGAGATTACGGGAAGCAGGGGAAAAGGCAAAGATTGAACTTTCTACAACCTTGTCAACTGACATTAATCTCCCATTCCTTACGGCAGACGCATCGGGACCCAAACACTTTACCCATGCGATAACAAAGGCGAAGCTGGAACAGTTGGTTTCTCCTATTGTTAACCGATGCGGTCGTTCGATTGAACAGGCATTAAAAGATGCCAAGTTAACGCCAAATGACATTCACAAAGTCATCCTGGTAGGTGGTCCAACAAGGATGCCTATTGTTCAGAAATTTGTGGAAGATTATGTTGGGAAAAAAATCGAACGGGGTATTGACCCTATGGAGTGCGTAGCCATGGGCGCTGCAATCCAGGCAGGAGTATTATCAGGAGAGGTCAAAGACCTTGTTCTTCTTGATGTGACACCACTGTCACTTGGTATAGAAACCCTTGGTGGAGTCTTTACCCACCTTATTGAAAGAAACACAACCATTCCGACAAAGAAAAGTCAGGTCTTTACCACTGCGGAAGACAATCAGACAAGCGTGGAAGTGCACGTTCTGCAAGGTGAAAGGTCAATGGCCGGGGATAATGTAACACTGGGAAGGTTTCATTTATCTGGTATTCCACCTGCACCACGAGGTGTTCCCCAGGTTGAAGTATCATTTGATATCGATGCCAATGGTATTATTAATGTCCATGCAAAAGACCTGGGTACAGGAAATGAGCAAAAGATTACAATTACGGCTTCGACCAAGCTGAATAAGGATGAAATTGACCGTATGGTCAAGCAGTCACAGGAATATGCAGATCAGGACAAACAGGCAAAAGAAAAGGCTGAAACCAAAAATAAGGCAGATAATCTGGTTTACAGCGCAGAAAAAACCTTAAAAGACGTCGCCGGGAAAATCGATGCCTCTCAAAAGCAGAAGATTGAGTCCGCGATTACGGAGTTAAAGGAATCGATTAAAACGGAAGAAGAGAAGGACATACAGAAAAAAATGGAAGCGTTAACCAGTGCCTTGCACGAAATCAGTGCAAAGGTGTATCAGGAATCTGCCAAACAAGGAGAACAGCCACCGCCACCGCCTCCGGGTGATGAAGAGAAGAAAACAAAAGGAAAGAAGGGGGAAGGCGGAGAGGGTGAAATAATCGATGCTGATTATGAAGTGAAAGAATAGTTTTCAAAATCCATAGTACCTGCTTGTTGAATCATATGCTTTGAGAATTAGTGTCTAAACTTTGTGTACAGGTTTTTAAAGGAGTCAGTCGCAGGAGTTCAGAATTCAGAATAGAAATCCACAGGATGTGTTATCGTGGCAATCAATTCTGATCGCTGAATTCTTACGCTTGACTCCTTTTTTTATAGGTGCTGAACTACTTTCTTCACCATGATCAATCCCTTGCATGTTGGTCTTATTCAGATTGCCGTTGCCTACCTTGTTGACCTTGTCATTGGTGACCCGCAATGGTCATATCATCCGGTTCGACTCATAGGGAGGTTTATTGAACATACGGAATTGGTATTACGAAAATTTGCTTTGCCGGAGCGTATGAGTGGAATCGTATTAACCACGATCGTTGTGTTGGGAACGTATCTGGCAATTTTTGCCCTAATGTCCATAGCCAAGCAATGTCATTTTTCTTGCGAAATAATAATTGGCGCTGTTTGCGTCTATTTCACAATTTCTATAAAAAGCCTTGCTGATGAAGCAAGAAAGATCGTGATATCGCTCAAAGAAGACGATTTAATAAAAGCCCGAACGATATTGTCACAGATTGTAGGAAGAGATACAGCACATCTTGCCGAAGAGCAAATAGTAAGGGCATGCGTAGAAACTGTTGCTGAAGGTTGCGTCGATGGGATCGTGTCTCCATTGTTGTATTCCTTTCTCGGGGGACCATCCGGTGCAATGGCGTATAGAGCGGTAAACACCCTGGACTCTATGGTAGGATATAAAAATGAGAAGTATATACGGTTCGGTTGGGCATCGGCGCGGTTTGATGATGTGGTCAATTACATCCCAGCAAGAATTTGCGCGGTATTGATTCCTGTCGCTTCATTTCTATGCGGATATGGTCTTACAAGGTCTTTACGGATCGCCTTTCGTGATGGCCGTAAACACGAAAGTCCGAATAGCGGTATTCCCGAGGCTGCAATAGCTGGGGCGTTGGGAGTTCAGTTAGGAGGACCAAGTACGTACCAGGGTGAGGTTGTTGATAAACCATTTATTGGTGATGCTCAAAATCAACTGACGGTAATGTCGATTGATACCGCGGTAACGATCATGTATGTTACCGCGGTACTGTTTTTGATCTGCGGAATTGGGGTTGTTCTATGCCTGAAATATCTGATTTTTTAGAAAGCCTTGACCCACGGTCAAAAATCATATCCTTTCTCGCCATTATATTCTGCATAATCCTGACTCCCATTGCCCGTTTTAAAGATTTTGAACTGTATTTCCTGTTAATCCTGGGCATATCATTCCTCTCGAGCATCACACCAGGTCAGATATTGAAAAGAATACGTATTTTGATTCCAGTAGTACTTTTCATGGCTATGTTCGTGCCTTTTGTAAAGGACGGAGTAGTTTGCTGGTCCATGAAAGTAGGTTATTGGAAATGGGAGATCACCTCTGGGGGTGTATGGACATTTCTCAACATTGTCGTCAAGTCGAGCCTGATTTCCCTTTTGTTCATAATAGATAATGCTACCATCATCCGCATATTTCGTGGAGAAATGCGGAGTGCCAAAGATTTCCGAATCTCATTACTGGATTTTTTATTTATAGCCGGTATAATCGTTTCGTTACTCTGTATTATCTCGGGTTTTGTTTATAAGATAGAATTTATACGAGGAGAGAATGTCCGTCTGTGGCATGGATTATAATTGTTTCATATTTGAATTCTTACGATTCTGTCGATTCGCCGTTTTGTCTTACTGTTATAGACGATACCTCCTTTTGTCCTTAAAATTTCAGGCCGAATATTAACCGGGCAATTATAGCCTTACGTGAAAGAGAGAGTATTATTGTGAAAACAGATTCTGATATCGTTCGTTGCAGCAAAAACATTGGTTTTGTTAACGATATCTGTGCCGATGGAATATGCTGTTTTATGAGTATTCCCAGAGATCAAAACCATTTGGGTATATCAAGGCTATTGCTAAAACGAAGGAATGCGTCTTATGGTATCAGACTACTTTACACGAGTCTTCAGGCAAAGGATATCGTGTATAACCCTTGCAAATGTCTGGGTTTTTATTTGAAAGGATTTAACACGCCGACTGGTTATGCGATCAATGTATTGTTACGATGCGGTATCTTTGGTAAGAGGTGTCGACCATATACCTGCAATGAATTCCCTGATAAGCCTGATAGTTTTATGCACGACGTCCCTGCTCCTTGTGTCTATAATGAATACCTTGCACCAGCAGACTATATTACATTGAAACACAAGCATGCCTTCCGTTTATATTACGCGATCAAGGATGATCGTAAACTATTAAATAAAATTGCTCCAGGATTTACAGCGGAAGAGACACGGAAGACGTTAAACCTGTGTGAAAATGTAGTCAAGATTAGTGCAACATGGAACGAAAAACCTGCAGAATACTTTCTTGTGGAGGTACCCAAGTCAGCTTGTATTTTGTACACTTCCAGGGTGCATCCAAGGATCGAAAGTACGAAACAAGCATATAATCACTGGCAGGGACATGTTGAAAGCTGGCTGGAAAAACATTATGGCAGCAAATGGCAAAAACGGTTAGACCATGCCATTGAGAATGAAGGTGTTATATCAAAGAAACAAAATGAACAAAGATAAGTAAGGCCTAAATCCTGCAACAAGGCTTAGCCTTGTTGCAGGATTTAGGTAGCATATTAATAACGAAACATGTTGTTGCCATCTTAATGTGTGATACTGCCATAATCATTAATAATATATGAATCGTAATTAACGTGTCAGAGTACTAGGTAATTTCTCAAAGAACTAAAGTGTTACTAATTTTAGAAGAATTTCTCTTGACGACTTTCCCTGCATTCGATATAAACAAAGTATTTGCTCGACGAGGAAAGGTGGAGAAGTAGATTATCTTTTAGGATAAAAGGAGGTGAAAAGGGCATTTATACATAGTTTGTTTTATGTGACAAAAGCATCTTTAATCAACATCTTGACTGACATGACGACTGGCGGAAAGATGCTCGAGAAATACGAATATACCTGAATGTTTTCCGGATTTTACTCGAACCTGGTTTGCGACGTTTGAACGCAGGCCAAAGACGAAATGCTTAATGGTATATTGCTATTTTTCGAGCGCCTGAAGATGGTTACCATCGGGGAGTCCTCGTTAACGTCAAAGCCGTCCGCCTGGGCTTTGCATATAATAAAAGGAGGATACCCCATGGATATGCATGAAAGAAAACGTCAGACCCTTACCCTCAACGGTGCGAGTGTAGAGATACATCCCGATGAAACCGTCCTTCAGGTTGCATACCGCAACGGCATCTTTGTCCCCGTACTATGCTACGACCCTCGCCTGAGTTGTACCGGCCACTGCAAGGTCTGTCTCGTGGAGGTTGACGGCAAGCTCAAGGCCTCGTGTATCGAAAAGGCCCAGGATGGGATGGCGGTGGTAACCCATTCCACAAAGGCTGTGGATGCGCGTAAAAAGAGAGTCCAAGCGGCACTCAAGCGCCACAAGGGCGACTGCAAGACCTGCCATCAGTTTGAATTTTGCGGACTTCTCGACCTCTCCGAATCTGTCGGCCTCGGTAGACCCCTCTTCGCCAACCAGGAAAAACCCGCTACCGAAATTTTCCAGAATAAGATCCAGATCGACATGGACAAGTGCATAAGCTGCGGCAAGTGTGTGCGCGTATGCCATGACGTGAGAAAGGTAGGAGCGCTCCGTCACCCGATCCTCTCGCCTGATGTAGATACGCTTACCTATAGCAAGAACTGCGAGGAGTGCGGTCAGTGCGCCGTCATTTGCCCAACCGGCGCCATTGTCGAAATGTACCGGCACCGGAGCCAGCGTCGGTTGCGAACCACGTGTAACTTTTGCGCCACGGGCTGCGGCTTTTACCTCGACGTGCATGACGACAAAGTCGTGGGCGTTACCACAGACGATGTCGATCCGGTGGGCCGCGGCAATCTCTGCGTCAAGGGTAGATTCGGGTTCGAGTTCGTCCACCACCCCGATAGGCTCAAAACCCCTCTTGTGCGTAACGGCAACGATTTTACGGAAGTTACGTGGGATGAAGCGCTATCGCTGATTACCCAAAAGTTCATGGAGATAAAGGAAAAGTTCGGGCCCCAGGCTATTGGCGGTATCGGCTCGGCAAGGGCCACCAACGAAGAAAACTACATGTTTCAGAAGCTCATGCGCACGGCGCTGCAGACAAACAACGTGGACAACTGTGCGCGGCTGTGTCATGCCCCTGCCGGAGCGGCCCTCGGCATGGCTCTGGGTATAGGAGCCTCCACTACCTCGCTGGCCGATTTGGAACATACAGATGTGATTGTGGTCGTTGGCTCCAATACCACCGAGGCACATCCCATCAGTGCATTGCACATAAAGTGGGCACACGCAAGGGGTGCCAGGCTCGTCGTCATCGACCCGCGCCGTATCCCCCTTGTCAACGAGGCGGATCTGCACCTTCAACTCCGTCCTGGTACCAACATCGCCCTCTTCAACGGCTTGCTGCGGGTGCTGATCGAGGAGAGCCTCATCTATCCAGAATTCATAGAGAAGCACACCACCGGTTGGGAGAAGACGGCCGAGAAGTCAATGTCCCTTTCGTTGAAGGACGTGGGGGCCATCACCGGCGTATCCGTTGCCCTTATCAGAAAGGCGGCCATGATGTATGGGAGCAGCCGCAGGGGCATGCTTGTGAGCGGGCTCGGTGTGGACGAGCACCAGTATGGCACCCAGGGGATGATGGCGTTGATCAACCTGGCGCTGGCTACCGGAAACATCGGCAAGCCTGGCACGGGGATACTCTGTCTGAGGGGGCAGAACAACGTCCAGGGTGCGTGCGATATGGGATGTTTGCCCGGCGTCTTCCCCGGTTATCAATCCATTCTTGACGATGAGATCCGGAAAAAGTTCTCGCAAAAATGGGGTACGCCGATCCCGGACTGGGTGGGCCAAAACTCCGCGCAGATGTGGGACACATTGGCGAATGATGGAAGATGCGGGATAAGGGCTATGTACGTCTGGGGCGAAGATCCAGTACAGACCCACGGGGATGCGAACCGTATCATCAGGGGTATGGAGAAACTGGATTTCCTCGTCTGTCAGGACATCTTCCACACCCTGACGTCGAAATACGCACACGTGGTACTGCCAGCGGCTTCCTTCGCCGAGAAGACCGGAACATTTACCAGCACGGAACGACGCGTAAGGCTCATACGCCAGGCTATCCTCCCGGTGGGTGACTCCCGGCCCGACTGGTCAATTTTTCAAGATCTGTCGAACCGGATGGGGGTTCAGTCGGAGTTCCAGGATTCAGCGGAGATTTTCGACGAGATGGCCTCGCTCTCGCCCTGGTTCCAAGGCATCTCCCACAGAAGGCTCGGCGCCAACGGCATTCAGTGGCCGTGCCTTGACGAGAACGACCCAGGAGCTGAACGTCTTTACGCCAACGGCTTCCCCGAAGGGCGGGCGAAGTTCTTCGCTATCTCCTACCGACAGCCGTCGGAGGATGTGAACGAGGAGTTCCCGCTTATCCTCACCACGGGCAGGAGGCTGTATCACTTCAACAACTCGGCGCAGACATCGCGCACCGAAACCGCCGCGGGCAAGCATGAGACGCTGGACGTGAACCCGCAGGACATGAAGCGTCTGAACCTTAAGGACGGGCAGATGGTGAAGGTTCGTTCCCGGAGAGGCGAGATGGTCATACCGCTCCGCTCCGATCCTGGCTTGGAGAAGGGGACGGTCTTTACTTCGTTCCACCTGCCCCAGTTTCCCGTCAACACGCTCATCGGCGGAGAGAGGGATACCCACACCGATACGTACAGTTTCAAATTCTGTGCAGTGGCGGTGGAAGCGACAAGCTAAATCGCCAGCGGCAGGGGGGGATTAATGTCTACAGGCTCCGGATTGCCGGAATACCGGTATTCCGGAGCCAATTCAATACCCGGTTTTGGTAGATAGGCTGGGGGCGTAAGCATCAAATCCACAGTTGTTGCCAGTACGGGAGGCAGTGCCCTCTGCCTTTTATACCATTCGCGATATTTCTACGGGTATTCCTCTGGCAAGTTGAGGAGGGGTTCTTGAGAGTGTCAGGGGATTTGTCTATTCCCTTCGTAATGTATGTTCAAACGCATTACTCAGAAATAGTTTTACCACGATAAGGACATTTTTTTCTTACGACACTTCCATCAGTATGTTAAGCTATCCCCCATAAAGGCGCAGGATGACCGACTGGGTAAGCCAACTGAAGACTGCAAGCTTGTAATTCAAGGCAGAAAATAAGGGACGCGGATAGAGATAAGGTGCGCACCATCATAGAGGAGAACCTTTGGGGTTTGGCCTTGAATAGAGAATATGAAAGCATAAAACAGGTTGGCGCGAAGGGTCTTTTTTTAGATTAAAAAGGGGACAACGTGTCATATTTATTATTTACAAATTTGCCTCAGCTCTTTTGTAATCTGTGGAAGATAATTGATCTCACCTCATTTTTCCCCGAAAACTCGTAGTATTATAGTGTCTGGATGGAAACGGTAAAAGGCTAGATAAAATAAGGCAAAGCAGGAGAAAAAAATTGGTGAAAAGTATTGGATAAACCTCTGAGAGATGGTAAAATAGGGCGAAAATAAAGAGATTCCTGATATAAGGAGTCCAAACATTCGCTTCATTAACCAAAAGACAAAGGACATTCGATGGGAGATGGGAAAGAGATTTGAGCAGCAGAGGAAACGTGTGGTTCTAACCATTTCGGAGGCGGAACTGCCCTTAAAGAATCGGGATGAGTTACCATCGATTTTGGGGGCGTTGCAACATATCTAAGAAAATGAATTAATATTTTTTCGGAAATATAATTGTCTTCAGTATTCATGCAACTCGTATTACGATTTCATTGGTCGTTTTGTTGAATACCCTATGCAAACCAAACAGATAAAAAATGAATGGCCTTATTATGTGCGCAGGGTGGTGCAGTATCTTTCCTTTTCCATTTTCCTCTACCTGCTCCTCTTCTTGGATCCTCTTACAGAAAAAGACCTTTCGGCCAATATTTTTCTTCGAATGAGTCCTCTTTCTGCCATAGGAGCGATGATGGCTTCGAAGTCATTTGTTTTCAAATATTGGCCTGCGATTGTGGTGCTGCTCTTAACGATCCCGTTCGGGCGTTTTTTTTGTGCATGGATTTGTCCGCTGGGAACAACCATAGATATTACCGACCGTCTTTTTGCTGGTGTCAGGAAAAAATCTCAAATCAATATTTATGATGGTCGCCGGTTCAAATATTATCTCCTTGCATTTCTTTTATTAAGCCTTTTGTTTACCCAGCAGTGTGTGGGGTGGTTTGACCCCATATCCATCGCCACCAATGTCTATGCGATCACGATCCATCCTTACCTTGTGCAGCTTATCGACGGCCTTTTCGGCTATTTCAATGCTCTACCTCTTATCGGGGGACTATTCGTTTTTATCCATAAAGGTATTCATTCCATATTCTTTGCCTATCATGCACCGTTTTTCAGAGGACACGGCATTCTTCTGTCTGTCGGTGTTTTTATAATAGCTTTTGGCATAGTATATCGGCGCTATTGGTGTAGGAATATCTGTCCTATGGGGGCCATGTTTGCACTCTTTTCTGACTGGTCATTCTTTAAAAGGAAAGTTTCTTCTTCATGCACCAGTTGTGGTGTGTGTGTGGAGAGGTGTGGTATGGGTGCAATCAGCAGCGATGGTCATGGTACAACGGAAGGCGAGTGTGTTTTGTGTATGACTTGTCAGAAGGTGTGTCCGGAAAACAGCATTACCTTTGGCGTGAGACAGCCCGCAGAGCAAATGCATGCAGTGGATCTTTCAAAGAGGGCGTTTCTTGTGTCCGGTATCATTAGCGCGGTAACGGCGCCTTTACTCAGGTTAAACTATGTCAGGAGTGTGAACAAGGGAAAGGCATCGGTGATTCGTCCTCCTGGCGCTGTGGATGAAGATGAGTTTCTTGCGCGTTGTATTCGGTGTGGTGAGTGTATGAAGGTGTGCAAGACCAATGGATTGCATCCTGTTCTTTTGGAAGCAGGTGTTGAGGGTTTGTGGACACCAAAGCTCATTCCCCGTCTTGGCTATTGTGATTATGGTTGTGTTCTTTGCACCAGGGTCTGCCCTTCGGGTGCTATCAAGCGGCTGGATCTGGAAGAAAAACGAGAAATAGCGTTGGGAAAGGCGAGGATAGACCATAATCGGTGTATTCCCTGGGTTGGCTATGCGCGGCTGCCGGAATTAGAAAAAAGATGGCAGGACTTTAATTGTGGTGTCTGTGAAGAGGTGTGCCCGGTTCCCACGAAGGCCATTCATTTTAATACGTACGTCGATACACAACAACGTGAGATCCGAAGGCCTTTTGTGCGAGAGGATGTTTGCATCGGATGCGGTTTCTGCGAAAAGGTATGCCCTGTTTTGGGGACTGCGGCCATCATTGTAGAAGGGATACAACCGCAAAAGAAAGTAAGGAGTCTGAAGGATTTTTCAAATAAAAGCAGCACTTTTCTTCCTGAAACCATAGGAAATTGGAGAAGAGTATTTGGACCTAATGCCTACGAAGGAAAGGAGAAACTCTATGAGTATGTTAACGGAGGCGCCGAGCCCTATTTGTCATATTCATTTGTTCGCGTTGTCAGTGCCGAATATCAAAAAGACACTGACAAAAAAATCCTCGTCGACATCTGGGAATTTAGCTCTTCAGAAGATGCCTTTGGTGTCTTTACGAAGGATAGGGCGGGGACTGATATAAATTTGGGTAACGGGAGTGCACGCTTTCACAATTGTCTTTATCTTTGGAACGGAACATGCTTTATCAAGATTGAACCACGGGAGGGCGATGTTTTGCCAGAGGAAGTCACTTTTGTTGGTAAAGCTATTATCGATACCATGCCCTACAAAAAAATGTCGTTGCCTGCCGTAATGGATTATCTCCCTGAACAATATCTGATTCAGGGAAGCCCAAAATTTTTCCATAAGAAGATTATTCTTGATAATATCTATATTTCTGACAATTTTATTGAGGAAAATGTGTTTCGTTTGAGCGAAAAAACGGATGCCGTTATTGCTGAATATAGACTTGAGGCCAACGCAGAGCCTCTAAAGCTTATGCTGATACGGTATCCTGATAATAATATCGCAAGGGTCGTTTTTGATGATGTGGTTAGATTGTGGAGGTCATGGAGTGAAAAGGAATTTGCGGAAGGAGCCATCCTTACTTTTCAGGATAAAGCGCGCCGTTACTCCTCATGCCTTTTAAAAACGAATATCCTCTGTATGACGTTTCTTGCTTTAAATAAGAAAGATGGAGTGATGTTGCTCAATCTCGTGAGAGAAAACAATCGTGAAGCGCAATGAATGATAGGCGCTTAGCGCCGCCTTTTCCAAGCAAGGGATTGGGAAAGGCCTAGCATCTTACAGACTCAAGCAGCAAACAACCGCAAATAGAAAATTGATCACACACTAAAAAGAATGTTATATCTGACAACAAAACATCTTTGCCATCAAGAAGAAAGTAAGATATAATTATGCACCTATGGTGAACATGGGTGCATTTGTGAAAGAAAAAGAAGCGAAAAATCAAGAGGATAAGGACTCGTTTACCGGCAATATTTTCAAAGAATTTTTTTAAATAATTTCAGTACTATTCGTGGCAGTTATTAGACCATCAAATATTAAAGGTTGATTCTCGTCTATTTACTACTCCTGAATCCACAATTATCACATAGAGGGATCTTAGAATCATAAATTATGCATGACAATGAATATTTAATGGAAAGTAATGAAGAGGTCATCCGCTTAGATATAAAAACGGATACCAAGGTCGTTGAAAACCAGGCTCTTTGGGCGGGCATAAAGCCAGGTATGCGTGTTGCGGATATCTGCTGTGGGTCAGGGAAAACGACATCTGTGTTGTACAAATTAATTCAACCTGATGGCATCGCAGTCGGAGTGGATGGGTCAAAAAACAGAATTGAATATGCCAGGATGCACTATAATTTCCAAGGGCTAGAATTTCATTGTAAGGATATACGCGGGTCTCTCGATGAGTTGGGGATGTATGATTTTGTCTGGGTTCGATTTCTTTTGGAATATTATCGTGCTAACAGTTTCGATATCGTTAAGAACATTTCCAGAATTGTAAAACCCGGAGGTATTTTATGCCTGATTGATCTGGACCATAATTGTTTAAACCATTTTGCTCTTTCCCCGAGACTGGAAAGGACCATCTTCACGATAATAAAGTATTTAGAGGAAAATGCAAACTTTGATCCTTACGTAGGGAGAAAGCTCTATTCCCATCTTTATACCCTTGGGTATCATGATATAAACGTAGATGTTGCTGCACACCATCTGATATTCGGTACATTAAAAGATATTGATGAATTTAACTGGATCAAGAAAATTGAAGTTGTCTCCAGAAAAATGCCTTATTCATTTGAAGAATATGACGGAGGGTATGAAGAGTTTTTAAAGGAATTCAACAGATATTTTAACGATCCGGGAAGATTTACCTACACGCCGGTAATTCTTTGCAGGGGGAAAAAACCTATTCTTTGATCTAAACCGGTAAAACCAAAGGGGTAGGAGCCCAGTTATGTTTTTTTCTGTAATATCGGGTAAACGCTTCAACAACTCTTTTATCAAATCGCACGAGGCTTTCATCTTCCAGTAATTGAAATGCTTCATCCAGAGGCATTGGATCACGGTAATGGCGTTTTGCAGTAATTGCCTCAAAAAAATCAGCAACACCAATTATCCTGGCACCTATGGGAATTTCTTCTCCCTTGAGCCCATTTGGGTAACCGCTTCCATCAATTCTCTCATGATGAGACCCGGCAATATGAGGAACTTCCTTATAAATTCCTTCAAAGTGTATCTGTTCCAATATTTTTTTTGTTTTCTCTGCATGTGTTTCGATCTCTAATCGTTCATCGGGGTTTAGTTTGCCTTTCTTTTTTAAGATAGCATCTTCGATACCTATCTTACCATAATCGTGCAATAAGGCAGCAACCCGGATCACTTCGCAGTAATCTTTCGAAATACCAAGTTCATTACAAATTCCTAAAGCATATTCCGTAACCTTCTCGGAATGACCTGCGGTCAAAGTATCGCGTGCATCGATACTGGCTGCTAAAACCAGCATTATGGATTTGAATTGCCGTTCCCTTGCCTCAAGTAGCATGCTATTATGAATACTTATCCCTATCCCAGGCGCAATACCCATTAATAAATTAGCATCACTCTGAATTAATGGTCTTTTTGTCTTTATATTTTCTACTGCAAGAACTCCCAGGGACTCCTTTTCATAGACTATGGGACAACAAATAAAGGATTTTACTCCCAATTTTTTTGCAAATTCCAAGCTTCGCGGTGTAAGGCTATTTTTTATTTCATCTATATCAGTTACGACGAACGATTGTTGTTCACGAAAGGATATAACGAATACCCCTTTTGACTTTGAATTATCCAGACGAAAACTCGTATTCCTCAAAAGATCCGTTTGCTCAGCGGTATAGCCGAAACCTGCACGAAACTGCAGTTTGGTTTTATCCTGATTTGCCAGTAAGATCATACCCCGATCATAATCAAGTCTTTTTTCCAAAACCTGGACAATATTCAATAGGATGCCATCAATATCCATCTGTTTGCTAATTGCAAACCCTACCTCGTTTAACATAAGAGCATTATTGTAATTTATATTGATTTGTTCCAGGAGTTTATCCGGTGAATCCCTGAGGTTATCTATTGCAGTATTGAGTTCCTTTTTTTCCATAAATTTTGAATACAAGGTTAGTGATAAAATAATAAATATTGTGACGGGTAAAATTGCAGTTGCTGTAACCTTTGGATAGATAAAAAAGGAACACATGCAACTTGGAGAAAGGAGCAAGGTCGTGTAGTTTCTTATTTTTTCCCAAACTGCGAAACGTGATTCTTCCCATGAAACTATATATCGGCAAACGCTCCCGCCTTCAAAGACACACTCAGGGTGTTCTATTTTTGGCATCCTGCAGTTAAACATTGCACTAACACATTCAAAATAACCTATTCTGTTTTTACATTGAAATGGTTTTTCATGTACCCCCTCTAAGGGTTTAACCACAATTTCAACTTTATTGGCATCTAATCTCTTTGATTCATAGGTTGCTGATTTAGTGAAATTAGCTGCTGCCTTCCCTATTATCTCATATGCCTTGGCAGGGCCAACATGACTAAGAACAACCTGCCTAAGTACCCCTATAGCGTCCGGTGATGCTCCAAATCTGCCAGCTTCCCTGGCAATGTCTTTATTCCCGGTTAAAAATACCAATCTCTCATAAAACGAGTCTATCTGTTTCTGGGTAAACCAATGTCCTTCATCGGAAACCTGATAGGGCTCCATCCCCGCATAGCTTAATAATTCATCAATATTGATGTAATTATACTTTCTTTTAATGAGCTTTACATAAGTATCAATTATCCGGCTGCTATATATAGGTTTATTGTCTGGTTTAGATTTTTCCATGATCCACCTTGGAAAAAGGCAACACCTTACTTTCTTGTTTATTGCGATTAATTAACATCTCAACGTATTTGAAATACGGATCAAGATAACAAAAATTTAATATCCACAAATTGTATGTTTTGTTATATGGAATGGATTGATCTACAGCATAGCTTACCGGAAAGAGCAGTGTGGGGATTTCGTCTTGCTCATAATATCTTGATACCATATATAAACTGGAGCAGAGAGTCTCGTAAGGAAAATCATCAGGATCGAGGACAACAACATGAATACAATTGGTTAGATCGGACATATTCAAACCAATATCCGACACATTTAACAGAACAAACGCTTTAAGGGCACCATCTTTCTTTAACGAGAAAACGTGTCTCTCTCTTTTAAAACCAAGTCTATGATATTCTTCGTTGAGATCATTATTGTCAATCATATCCGGCTTCAAATCGAGGGCATCAAGCATCAGCCCTTTGGATTTGTACTCATAAAAACCTTCCAACTCAAAGAGATCTTCCGGCAGAGTTTTAGCAAGTATCCATGGTTCTTTTAGTTCCGTTCCGTTTAAATTTTTTTGATAATGAAAGTATGCAAAAGGATCAACGGAAGCACCCTTTTGATCATCTATATATTCGGTAACACCTCCAAATACACGCTGGGGAAATTTATTGTCGGGTCTGAAGTAACAGCAAGCATAATTCATGCGGGTTGAATATAAACTATGAAAATCATTTATATAACGTCCGAGCTGATTTAAAACAATTAATCCAGCTTTGTTACATCCCGATCGGCTGGCAGCATGATGATGAATTATCCACGTATTCTCATAAAAACGGAGCATTGATAGATGCCCTTGAACTTCACCTTTGTCTTGATATACGAAATGCCTGGATATGTTGGAATTCTGCATATATAGGCGCTTATAAATCTCCTTAAACCGTAACTTGTTAGCATGGATATGGATGTATTTTTGCGGATATATAAAGCCTGTTTTAAAAAAGAATTTCCACAAAGCATCTAGGTCTACTGTATTGGAAACGTATGATTTTTTGTCCATTACTTTGTGTAGAAGACTAGCAAGTTTGCTCTGCTCTTGCATTTCCATTTCCAGAAAGGCAATACCACATTTTACACGCGGTTTATCATCATCCGGCTTATCATCATTCCTATAAACAACCTGGGCCTTACATTTAATCGTAAAATTATTTGCAAATTCTATGGTTACTTCTGGCAAGATCAAACCCATTAAAAGAACGGAATCTTCCTGGTATTCCTCAACAGAAATCCCTGATCCTGATATATCCTCGACCTCCAGATTGATCATTTTCTGGATTATCGGGTGGTTGAAAATAATATTTGGAAGAGGGGTCAATTTGTGTCTAGGACTTCTGAATTCTTTGGGCTTAAATCTTTGCATCTGATTTTTCTCTGGTCTTAGGACAAAGCTTCTTGTTTTTTGTCCCTGGGTCTGTCTGATTATAGTACATTTTCCTGAATAGAAGATGTCCTGATCCTTTTTCAATACAACCTGCACCATGTTACCAGGATTGATCAACCAGAATGACTGAGGCGGTACAGCTGTTATTCTTACACAGAATGAGACCGCACTGAAGTCCAGAAGATATCCGTGAAATATCGCACCGCTTTGAACAAAATCAACTTGTATTCCCTCGCAGGAATTCCTTTTTACCTTTCGATAATTGAATTCATGACATATTTCCGGAAGTTCGAAACGTATCCCTGATTCGTTTATCTCTTCAACGCCAGCTTTAACGAGAATGATTTTCTGTCCATCTCGAAGGACAAAATCGAGATACTTATATGAATTCAGTTTCTCCTTAAGCACCGTCGGTTCAACCCAGAGGCAAACTAAATAATCTTCAACGCATGGTTGTGGTTTCGCTTGAAGGGTCATGATATAGTCATATTTTACATGTTTGAAATTTATATAAACTACATCATCTTGGAAATTGATGTAGTTCAGGGTATTTATTACATTTTTTTTGCTGACCTTGACTCCCTCTTTCTCTTGGTTGTTCAGGTTTGTATTTTTAAATTCTTGAATAATTTTTTGGAGGCTATCCAATATTCATCTCCCGATGTGCTTTTAGATAATCAATTAGAAATTATAGCTCAGGCTAATACCGACCATATGTAAACCCGTTTCGTATTTACCATTTGCACTGGTGGGGGCATTCAGTAACCCATCAGAAGAATTGTCATCGACAGAGTTATTCTTACTCCTGCCTTCTAATAATTGATAGGCGTATGCCAGGTCAATTTTAACGTTCTTGATTTTTAGGGAGGTACCAAAAGTAAAAAGGTGTGTGTTGGCATCTGGAACAATAGGGTCAAATGTCTTGTCAGGTACCGGATTTCCTCCATATAAATAACCACCAAGCAGTGCAATCCAGTCCTCGAGTTGGTATTTAGCGCCAAAATTCACAGAATAAGTATCCTGCCAGTCCTTTTCCGTAATGGATTTATTGCTGCCTG
Organism: uncultured Candidatus Brocadia sp.; assembly: GCA_964490485.1. GTDB lineage: Bacteria > Planctomycetota > Brocadiia > Brocadiales > Brocadiaceae > Brocadia. The sequence goes on from CAZBCT010000001.1 coordinate 71,493, forward strand.
CAACTGGTTGATCAAAATCTACTTTCAATTCATCGTACGAAGACCATCCCTCGAATCTCAAAGTGGTTTCTAACGTCAGACGATCGAAACCTTTATAGCAGACACCAACGTGGGCTTGTTGCGGGAGTGTAATATCCGTTTTACCATCAGTATCAGGAAATAACGCCCCGAGTGGTGAAGGAGTACCAGCAGGAAGATCAAAATCAGAATCACCATCAATGTCTACCTTGATTTCGCTTCGGTACGAAGCCCCTAACGAGATATCTTTGGTTACATCATACACAATACCAAAGTTATAGCCGACGCCATTACCATATCCATCAAATTCCTGGTTAGCGTCAGGGAGTCCAAAGCCAGACAGGTTTATCTTCTTTTCTAATGTTGTATCGAGAAAGAGCACATCCACCCCCGCTGCTAATGAGACATTAGGCAAGATTTGGTATGAAACAACAGGATTAATATTAAAAGTTTTCATTTCCGATTTAGTTCCTATATACCTCCCCTCCCAGTCATCATCCCAGGTAGTTGCCAAGCCAAAAGGGGTAAAGATTCCCAGACCAGCGCTTATCTTCTCATTGAATTTGTGAGTAACGTAAAGTGTAGATGGATAAAACATACCGTCTTCTGTTTCATCGGTCTGGCTGGTAATATCGCTTTTAAATTCCCGTGAAGGGAAAATTAAGGTTGTTCCTGATTCTATGTGTGTCCCGTCGAGTTTATTAATTAATGCTGGATTAAAAAAGACAGACGATGGGCTATCCGTGTGTGCAATTACAGAATCTGCCTGTCCCAAAGCGGATGCCCCCTGAGTGTATATGGCAAACCCAGAACTATAGGCATTCTGAGTACCACATAAAAGAAGTATAAAGGCAACTATTTCTTTCCCTATTCTCTTTTGAAGCATGGTAAAAATCCTCCATTAAAAATAATCGTCAAACATTCCGTATGGTTTAATATAAGATTAATTCGTAACAATTTAGTTTTTTGAAAAATTCCCATAATAACAATGTGTTACATGCCACGTAGGGGCAGGTTTGAAACCTGCCCCAACAATAAATACCATTCATGATTTCTGCCTGCACATTTAATATCTTCTGTAAAGGTTATCAAAAAGGTTGAATACAATTGATCGCGTTACTAAAGGGGTATGTAGTGATATGGTTAATAACATAAAATACTTTGTGAAGGTAAACCAACTGGACAATCTCTTTCCTGGAATAATGACGTTCCAACAAAAGGGGAACTTAGAGGTGGGGTAATTCGGTATTTGCATTTTAGTTTTGCATGGTTCATTATCAATGATAAGATTATAATTAGCATAAAATATACCAATTACCAAGCAGTCTCGTATTACGAGGAAAACTATTTTTCGGTATTTCTAATGAAAAATTTACATAGTCCACGGATATTGTATATTCTTAAAAATTAATACCGTAGGTTGTATATGATTATTGGCATGTATTATGGGTGGTGTAGTTTTTATTTTTTTGAAAAACAGTATTTATGAAAAGATAACAATTTTGATTTTTTAACACATAATTGTGGACATATTTGTGGAAAATTTCTACAAAAAAAGACAAATTTGTTTAAGATGAGTAACAATGTGTTGTAAATGTCTCTCGTAATAATCATGTCTTACAGGAAATTTACTTTACGTATTTTAATACCTAAATCCTGCAAAAAGGTTCGCCATGCTTACAGGATTTAGGTAGAAAAAAAACGTTTTTTATTTTATACTCGTAAACGATAAATTCACTTTTTAGCCTTTACCCAGGATCGTTTTGCAGTGTACTCCGCCAGGGATTTATGAAATTCCGTGACATAACTTAGGAGATATCTTTCGTTGACAGTGGAATACGATGTAGTCATTGTAGGTGCCGGTCCATCAGGCGCAGCAGCCGCCAGAGGCTTGGCAAATAAAGGATTCAAAGTCTTGGTTATGGAAAAAAAGAAACTTCCCCGATATAAGATCTGTTCCGGCATTATCTTCAAGAAATCGCAAGAGATCACCAAAAATTATTTTGGTGAGATTCCACATTCAGTGTATGCTTCTCCGAATTTTTTAAAAGCGGCAAGATTCTGGGATCATAACGGAAATTATACCGATTGGCCGTTTAGTAAAGATGACGTTGGTGCACCCAATATCTGGCGATCCGGGTATGACTACTGGCTTATTAAAAACTCTTTGGCGGAGGTCTGGGATTGTTGTACCCTGACAGGCTTTACAGCCTCTACCCAGCATGTATCCCTGGAATATTATCATACAACCAGAAACGAAAAGAAGAGAATAACGTGCAGGTACTTAATAAGTGCGGAAGGCAGCCTGTCCTTAATCAGGGCAAGGCTTGATCCTGAATTTGAAAAGAGTCTGAAATGGTTTGTCGCATATCAGAATTATTACGAAGGCCATTCCGATATAGATCCTTATTTTTATCATGGATTTCTGGATTCTCAATACGGCGATGTATATGCATGGTTTAATATAAAGGACGGGCTGCAAATTTTCGGTACCGCTGTAAAAAGGGGTGTTAAGCTATATTCATGTCTGAACAACTACATGAAAATGCTGGAAAGCAAGTTTGGTTTAAGACTCACAAAACTAGTAAGAAAGGTTGGCTGCCTGGGGAATGATATGTGCACAACCGGTAGGTTTTATTTGGGAAAGAGAAATGTGCTGCTCGTTGGAGAGGCAGCGGGATTTCTGAATGCATTTGGCGAAGGAATTTCATGTGCACTATCAACCGGGCTATCAGCAGCAGAGGCGATCAGTAAAAGTATGCTATCAGGAGACGATACGATTGAGTTGTATACCGAATTAACAAGACAGGAAAGAAGGCAGACCACCGTCTCGTGGAAGTTAGGCGCCAGGATTGCTAATAGAAATCTGATGCCCTTATAACGGTGTTTACTAAAGATTAATTTGAATCAAGCTGCCTGTGATAGCGATTTTTTAGACACACGACAAGGCTGGTAAAAAAACACCCACCATCACCTCACATAGGGTAAATGCCGCCTATCAATAATCGGACAATCGGGAGAAAGGTACGAGCGATCTCTACCCCTTTTTTTTATAGGGATATACCCTTGCAAAGACGGCCTTGAGGTACCGGCCTTCAGGGAAGTTGGTTGTGAAAGGATGATCGGGGGATGCACCGGTAATCTGAAAGATTTGCAACACGACTCCCGCCTCAGCGGCAGAACGGGTCAGTATCGAAAGAAACTCCCTTTCCGATACGAGACCTGAACACGAGCAGGTAAGCAGGATACCGCCCGGCTTAATCACTTGCATGCCAAGCCTGTTGATGTCTCCGTAGGTGCGATGTGCCCGCTTGATCTCTTCGGTACACCCGGCAAGTTTGGCCGGATCGAGGATAACGACGTCCGTCTGGGCGCCTTGGCTGATCATGGTACGCAAATAGTCAAATACGTTTATGTGTTGAAATGTTACTTTTACCGCATTGAGTTGAGCATTTTCCTGCGCTGTTTCCAGCGCTTTTTCATCCAGGTCTATTCCTGCAGCCGACTTTGCGCCCGCCAGCATTGCAGAAATGGCAAACCCACCCGTATAACAAAAGCAATCGAGCACTTCCCTGCCACGGCAATATTGTGAAAGAATAAGGCGATTCTCACGCTGGTCCAGAAAAAATCCTGTTTTGTGTCCTGTTTTTAAATTCACTATCATCCGTAAATTGTACTCTTTAATTCCTACAAAATCAGGGCAGGAGTAAGCCCTGGCAATTTTTGAGAAACTCACCCCTTCCTTAACGGCAACCCGCTCGTCCGGGCGCACAACAATCCGGCTGCCGGGATAAAGTGATTGTAAAGAGGCCGCAATCCATTCCATGATTCCAATGTAGCCTGCCGAGTATGGTTCTACAACAAATACCTCTGCAAACTTATCGATAATCAACCCGGAAAGGCCATCGGCCTCTCCGTGAATCAGTCGATAGCAGTTAGAAGTCCGCTGAATCCCCAGGATATCCTCACGAAGTATCTTTGCCTGTTCAAGTTTTTTAAAGAAGAACCCCTGGCCCAGTATTTCAGTGACATTCTCGGTTAACAAGCGAATGCCAATATTACTTTTATTATTATAGATGCCTCTGCCAATAAAGCTTCCTTCCCTGGAAATTACCTCTACCAAGCTGCCTGGTTGCAGGCGTTGCTGAGGATGACGGATCATTCTGCTGAATATCCATGGATGAAGTGAATTCCTCTTTGCCTTGAGCGAGATTACCGGCAGTTCCATTGTATAAGAAAGGTAAAGTATCGTTTTGGAAATTTAGTCATGAACTATAATATTACCCTGTAAAAACTTCTTTTCTCCATTTTCATGAGGACAAGTTTTGGCAATTTTTTCACAACCCCCTACACCCCCTTTGCTAAGGGGGATTTGGTGCGGCTTCGCTGCTGTATGTGTTATAACATTACGCTGAAAAACTCTTGTTTTCCTTTATGAGTGAATAGCCCAAAGGTTATGTATTCATTCTTCGGGGATGGTCTTTTCCTTCAACTCTCCAAAAATAATCCTCAGGATATCCTTTATCTCAATTAGCCCTGAAACAACGCCTTGAGCGTCTCTGACTATGGCAATATGCAATCCCTGCTGCTGAAATTCCGTGAATATCGTACTGATCTTCTTATCTTCAGGGACAAAATAGGGCTCCATGATAAGGTCTTCCATAATAAAAAGCGGGTTATTTGCAACCATATTAATTATAGCTTTGACATGGATAATTCCGACGATAGTATCCATGCTGTGTTTGTATACCGGATATCGCGTATGGCCCTCTTCCGTGATGATTCTTAGGATATCCTCACGATTCATATCCGTATGAATAGCAACAATCTGCTGCCTGGGCACCATTATCTCTTTCGCATACTTATCACTAAATTCAAATATCCGGTGCAATAACTTGTGTTCATTATCAATCAGGGTGCCCGTCTCGCCACTTTCTTTAATAATATGCTTTACCTCCTCACGACTGAGGATCGTTTTTTTATATTCAATTTTCAAACCGAACAGGTTAAAAAAGAGATAGGTAAGATATGCAACCATGGTAACACAGGGTGATAATATCCATCGTATCCACTCATAGGGTTTTACAATGAGTAAAGACAGATGTTCGGGAAACTGTGTTGCCAATACTTTCGGAAAGGTTTCAGCAAAAATAAGGAGAATAAATGCGACAATAAACGGAGCCAGGATTACGCCCCATTCCTGTAAATAGTATATGGCAACCGTTGTTCCTATGGTTGATACTGTGGTGTTGACAATATTATTTCCGGTGAGGAGGGTACTGAGAAGCTTGTCGGGTTCATTGATAATGTTAAAAACCGAAATCGCTCTTTTGTTCTTTTGTTTGATGAGGTAATCCAGGCGTATCTTGTTCAGAGAATAAAGCGACGTTTCGGTGAGTGAAAAAAAGGCAGATACAAAGAGCAGCAGAAAAAAGAGTATGATCATAATGACGATTGTCAGGGTGGAAAAATGCATGGTGTTCATAGTGATAACTCCCTTTTCCAAATTTACTTACAAGGGAATGTTATTCCTTTTCATTTTCGACGATAAGATCCATGATTTCTTCAGGTGAGGTAGAGGTGAGAACCTTTTGTTTAAAGGATTCATTGATAAAAAGACGCGCTACCTTGCTTAAAAGACTAAGATATTTGCTGTCAAATCGTTCCTTTGTAGCAATTAAAAAAATAACATGAACGGGTTTCATATCGATGGCATTGAATTCAATTCCCTGTTGTGAAATTGCCAGACATCCAACAATATCCGTTACGCTGGAAGTTTGAGCATGGGGGATTCCGATCCCTCCTCCAATACCCGTGCTTTTTATTTCTTCTCGTGCAATCACCTTCCGGAGGAGAGCTGTTTCGCTTATTACTTTTTTCGAGGTTCCGGCCACCTGTACCATCTTTTCCAGAATATCGTTTTTGCCCACTCCGCTGATGTTGATGATGATCCGTTCTTTGGTAAGGATATCTGATGGTTTCATACTTGCCTCTTTCAGCAATATAACTCCCTCATGTTAAGGCACGATGTCATGGCAAAACCAAAATATTATTTTAAGTCGTATTAGCGACACTCAGCGACTAGGAAACATTACTTTCAGATGAAATTTGTTTTGTACATTGTAATTTATCATCACAAAAAATCAACACATTAAATCCTTTCGCCTTGATGATTTTGTATATTAGTTTATGCTTGAATGCAACTTGGTATTAAAGGTTTGAAGGCTTATTGTGCACTGGGAGTAGTAGCTGCGAATTTACATGAACTGGGGAACGTGTTTCAGGAGAAGGCTCGAAAGAAGCACGAGAAGTTGGGAAAGACAGCCTAAAAAACTTGAAAAAACAGTGTGACGGGGGGGATAGTACGCCCAGACGAGTCAAAAATATGGGGAATACAAGAAAAATGAGGAAAAGAACCTTACCTCCGGCAAAACTCTGGCGACAAATGGCAAGGAAAGATTGTTGTAAGCGCAAAACGACTCCGGTACTTTTCAAAAAAGTGCGTTTTCGTTCAGACACGAGTTATTTTGGTTGAGGCGCAGCCGCGTTATGAACGGTAGTAATCCTGGAGTGGCTTAACATCGAGGCTGCCATCCCGTAGCGCTTCGATGGCCTTCGTTGCCGCTGTGGCGCCGGCAAGTGTTGTATAATAAGGGACGTGATGCACAAGCGCCGTACGCCGGATGGAATATGAGACCTCCTGGGCGGCCTTGCCTTCTGTGGTATTAATAACGAGGTGTATTTCGTTACTCTTGATGTGGTCTACAATATTGGGCCTGCCCTCCATCACTTTTAAAACCGGCGTGACGGGGATGTTGTTGTCACTGAGCACCTTCGCTGTGCCACTGGTTGCAACAATCTTAAAACCCATCTGTGAAAGTTTTTTTGCAATGGGAAGCAAGGGGGTCTTATCTCTGTCTCTCACGCTTATGAAAACCGTGCCTTTCAATGGGAGACTGCTATCGGCGGCCATTTGGGACTTGGCATAGGCGCGGCCAAAGTCCGTATCAATCCCCATAACCTCACCTGTCGATTTCATTTCCGGCCCCAGGATGGTATCCACTCCCTTGAACTTGATAAAGGGAAATACGGCCTCTTTTACGGCAATGTGTTTCAGCGTCATGCCCATGGAAACGTTGAAATCGCTGAGTTTTTTTCCCATGATTACCTTCGTTGCAATCTTTGCCAGAGGAACACCAATAGCCTTGCTCACAAAGGGCACCGTCCTTGACGCGCGAGGGTTGACCTCCAGCACATACACGATGCCATCTTTAACCGCATATTGTATATTGATGAGGCCGATTACCTTCAGGGCCAGGGCAATGATGCGCGTCTGTTTTTTTAATTCCTCAATAATGTCGGCGCCAATGGAATAGGGTGGAAGCGAACAGGCGCTATCGCCGGAATGGATGCCGGCTTCCTCTATGTGCTCCATAATGCCGCCAATGAACACTTCCTTCCCGTCACAAATTGCGTCGACATCAATTTCCGCCGCATCTTCCAGAAACCGGTCAATTAAAACGGGATGTTCCGGCGAGACATGCACGGCATGGGTAATATACTCCTCCACGCCGGCCTCATCGTAAACAATCCGCATTGCCCTTCCCCCTAACACATAGGAGGGACGCAGGAGCACCGGATACCCTATCTTGCCGGCGATACTTTTTGCCTCACCGGTAGAACGGGCACATCCGTTCTCTGGCTGTCGTAACTGCAACCGGTTCAGCATGGCCGCAAACCGTTCCCGGTCTTCCGCAATATCAATACTCTCCGGAGAAGTCCCCAGGATTTTTACCCCTTCTCTTTCTAACGGGATGGCTAATTTTAACGGCGTTTGTCCGCCAAATTGAACAACAATCCCTTCAGGTTTTTCCTGCCTAACAATCTCAAGGACGTCTTCCAGGGTGAGTGGTTCAAAATAAAGACGGTCAGAGGTATCGTAATCGGTACTCACCGTCTCCGGATTGCAATTCACCATGATGGTTTCGTAACCCAATTCTTTTAACGCAAAGACGCCATGCACACAACAGTAATCGAATTCAATGCCCTGTCCAATGCGATTGGGGCCGCTTCCGAGGATAAGAACCTTTTTCTTCGTGGTCGATTCTGCTTCACAATCGCCTTCATACGTGGAATACAAATACGGGGTAAAGGCTTTAAATTCGGCTGCACAGGTATCCACATGCTTGAAAACAGGTTGTAATGCATGTTTTTGTCGGTATGTCCGCACCGTTTTCTCGTCGACACCACACAGAGAAGCAAGATATCGGTCAGAATAACCGTATTGCTTGGCAGCCAGAAACGTGCTCGTATCTATCGCAAATGCATCCCCGGTTTGTGATGGATGAGCGCCTTTTGTATAGTTCTGTTTTATTTCCACTTCCATATCCAGCACCTGCTTTATATTGTGAAGGAACCACCGGTCGATACGAGTCCACTTGAAGATCTCGTCCAGATCCATGCCAAACCGCATTGCATCAGCAATATGCCAGAGCCTGTCAGGATTGGGGGTTACAAGTTTCGTTCTTAAGAACTCATATTTCTGTTCGGTAGACCATTTGTCGCTTCCCGATGGCCACAGGGACTCAAATCCGTAACGACCTGATTCCATAGAGCGGATGGCCTTACCAATGGCTTCTTTGAATGTCCGTCCGATGGCCATGACCTCTCCAACCGATTTCATATGGATGGTCAGGGTTTGATCGGTATCCGGAAATTTTTCAAAGTTAAATCGCGGCACCTTTACGACACAATAATCAATGGTTGGCTCAAAACAGGCAGGGGTATAAAGGGTGATATCATTCGGGATTTCGTCCAGGGTATAACCAACGGCCAGTTTTGCAGCAATCTTGGCAATGGGGAATCCCGTTGCTTTTGAGGCCAGGGCGGAACTCCTTGAGACCCTGGGGTTCATTTCTATGGCAAGCATCTCCCCGTTTTCCGGGTTAACAGCGAACTGGATATTTGACCCGCCGGTTTCCACGCCAATCTCCCTGATGATCTTTATTGCGGCATCCCGCATGATTTGATATTCGACATCCGTAAGGGTTTGTGCGGGGGCAACCGTTATACTATCGCCGGTATGGACACCCATGGGGTCGAAATTTTCAATGGAGCAAATGATAACGACATTATCCTTCATGTCGCGCATTACTTCGAGTTCATATTCCTTCCAGCCCAACACGGAGCGCTCTACAAGCACCTCATGGACGGGGCTCGTTTCAAGGGCGACCTTAATGTATTCCCGGTATTCTTCGATATTGTATGCCGCATTGCCACCGGTGCCTGCCAGGGTAAAAGAAGGTCGGATGATGGCGGGAAAACCTATTGTTTCTATGACCGTCATTGCATCCTCGTACGAACGAACATAGCTGCTTTCCGGGACCAGGATGCCGATGCGTTTCATCGCGGATTTAAACAGCGACCTATCCTCGGCCATTTTGATGGCGTCTAACTTGGCGCCAATCAACTCCACGCCAAATTCATTCAATATCCCTTTTTCTGCAAGATTGACCGCAGTATTTAAGCCGGTCTGTCCTCCCAGGGTTGGGAGTAATGCCTGCGGGCGTTCCTTTGCAATGATCTTTGCCACCATCTCCGTCGTTATCGGTTCGATGTACGTCTTATCGGCAATTTCCGGGTCTGTCATAATGGTGGCGGGATTACTGTTCACGAGAACAACCTGGTATCCCTCTTCCCTGAGCGCCTTACAGGCCTGGGTGCCGGAATAATCAAATTCGCAGGCCTGGCCAATGACAATCGGGCCGGAGCCAATAATCATAATTTTTTGGATGTCGTTTCTCTTGGGCATGGATGTTTCTTTGGTTAATTGGGTTAATTGAGTCTCTTGGGTTTCTTGAGTTAGTTGGATTTCCTGGGTTTTTTATATCGTTTGTCGTTATCGAGTAAATACGTTATAAAACCGCTATTCAGTTTTGATACCTTTTCCGCCTGATGGTAAATTTTTTCAAAAATCTCCTGAGAAATGTATTTTTGATCTGATGCAACATACGCCTCACTTTGCACTTCAGTAGCTGAACTTTTAGAGATAAAGAGATATTGAATAAACTCTTTATTTGATCGTCGGGAGAACCCCTCAGCAATATTATTCATGGAAGAGATTGCAGCTCCCGTTATCTGACCACTTAACCTGAAATCTTTCTGAAAGCTGGGGCTGTTTCTTATTGCCACATAAACGGTATTCACAAGTACTCTTGCCTCCTGCCAACACTGAAGGTCTTCAAATTTTGTAATTTTCATAACTCAACAAACTCAATTAACACGAGAAACACGACAAATCAAGATGATGATTAAGACGTTAACTTTGACATTTCATCATCTCAATAAATCTCTCAAACAGATAACTCGCATCGTGCGGACCTGGTGAAGCCTCCGGATGATACTGAACTGAAAAAGCAGGTATGTCGTGACATTTCAGCCCTTCCACCGATTTGTCATTGAGATTGATATGTGTAATTTCCACGTTTCCATACGGACTTTTATGCACGGCTCCTTGCTGCGGTGGCGTTACCGCGAAGCTGTGATTCTGTGCCGTAATCTCCACTTTTCTGGTGGACAAGTCCATAACAGGTTGGTTTCCCCCATGGTGTCCAAACTTCAGTTTGTAGGTTTTCAGTCCCAGCGTAAGCGCAAGTAATTGATGTCCAAGGCAAATACCAAATACCGGTTTTTTCCCCAATAAACCTCTGATATTCTCCGTCATATAGGGGACGGCTGCAGGATCACCGGGACCATTGGAAAGTACAACACCATCAGGTTTCATATCCAAAACAGTTTGGTACCGAGTTTTGGCAGGGACTACCGTCACGGAGCAACCCGCATAGCTGAGTTTTCTGAGAATATTATATTTTACGCCACAGTCGTAAACAACGACATTGAATCTCTTTGGTTTCTCCTTATCCGGTGCTGCATCTTTCCATGCATATACATCATTGCAGGTGACTGTCTTTACAAGGTCTATTCCATCTAATCCGGTCGATGAATTTGCTTTTTTGGCAAGATGAGGTACGTCAAAATCCTCGGTGGAAATAATACCCTGCTGAGTGCCGAAATCCCGCAATCGCCTTGTCAATGCCCGTGTGTCGACTCCCTGGATGCCCACAATCTCTTTACTTTTAAGAAATGCATCCAGGCTTATCTGTGAACGCCAGTTGCTGGGAAAAGGGCTGTATTCTTTTACGATGAAACCCTCTAAAAAGGGGCTACGGGATTCGTAATCTTTTTCATTAATCCCATAATTGCCAATGAGGGGGTAGGTCATGACGACCATCTGACCTTTGTATGAAGGGTCGGTAAGGATTTCCTGATACCCCATCATGCTGGTATTAAAAACGACCTCACCGGTCACCTCACCAGTGGTGCCCAGGGAGCGTCCCGTAAAACTTGTTCCATCCGCCAGAACAAGTATTGCACGTTTTTTATCCATACACCGTTTGAGTGCCTTCCAAAGATAATTGTGACATTCCCTGCTCAAAACATGCAGGGACACGCTGTAGCAAAAATGGTTAACCCTGACAGGGTGACTCGTGAATTTCGCGCTTCGCCTGCCGGGCAGACAGGGATTTTGTCTTTTCAGACGTGTTCGGGTTAGAAATTACAGAAAATATAAATAGTTGTTACCACATATCACTCGGACAGGCAGCGAAATGTCATATTCCTGTAGTTTCTGCGCCGCCATTGTTTCCCGGTAGCCAGATCAAAGACGATAAATCGTACACAGAAAAGTTGGGCATGTCAAGATAAAGTTGCTCTTCTGATGAATAAAAAAATGAAAACCGCTGCTAAAGCAAAAAACCCTTCCGACAATTTGAAGCCCGACATCCCGGACAACCTGTGACTACTACCTCTGCGCCGCTTTTTCAGCATCATTCCGCAGATCTTGACGGGCCTTTTGGAAAAACACAATTCCTGCCGGACGGTATGCTGATAGAGGGCAATGCGAAATTCGCTTGACATATGTAGCATACCGGTTTATATAATAAAGCAATATACAACAAGCAGTTCGATAAAGGCAAACCCTGAGCGATCCGGGGACGCAAAGTATAAGGGTCTTGTAAGCTGCTTACATGGTTTAAACTGTTTCAACGGTTTTACGGAAAGACAGCCTTACTGCCGAAGATTTTTGAGTGAATATCTTTGCAGTAAGGCTTTTTTCTTTTCATGAAAGGAGAAGCAAGGATGTGCTTATTTAAAATGCTGAGGAAAGGTTTGGCGGCTATTGGGACAGTATTCATGATGTATGTCGGAATCTTATTCATTACTTTGGAAACAAACATCTCGTGCACCGCATCAGCAGATCATCCGGAGCAAATGGTGCGACTCAAAGAAAAAGAGAAATCTAAAGTAACCCTTGAGGATGTGGCAAAATTTGCAGAAGAATACATACAGAAGAATTCAAAAGACGGCCTTTTTCTATACTATGATAAGCATACAAAAAATGAACTTGAGCTCATTTTCGACAAGATACATCGGGAACGACTCTCGCAGACAAAGAAGAATGAATATTTTGTCTGCGCCGATTTCAAAGGAAAGGACGGGAAGACGTACGATCTTGATTTTTTTGTGCAGGGGAAAAACAAGAATTATTTCAATATTGATAAAAAGGACATTTCTGTGCATAAGGTAAATGGAAAAGAAAATTACACCTGGAACTATAATAAAAAGAAAGATGTCTGGGAAAAGGTGGCAATTATTATTGAAAAGGAATATCCTGAACCTGCGAAGCGGGAGCATCCTGGTTATCCTTAAATTTATTAAGAAAGTAACAATTTAGTTTTTTGGAAAATTCCAACAATGGCGATGTCTGCCGCGCAGTGTAGAGGTGAAGCATTTGCCAATTTGGGTATGAATGCATGTGTGCCAATTATAGCAAATGCTTCGCCCCTACTTTTTCAAAAAACTAAATTGTTACTTAAGAAAATAGCTTATGTATCCCAAAATTTCCCGCGGTATTGTTTGTCTGACAATTTTTTGCATACTTTTCCCGAGAGTGTCAAAGGCCGCACATGCTCCAAGGCTGCGAACCTTCGCGTTCACCTATATTACGGAAGTCAATGATATTCCCAAAGATGCCAAAAAAATATCGATCTGGTTGCCGTATCCAAAGAGCGATGTAAACCAAAAAATCACACAATTGCTGATTTCTGCGCCCTATCCCACACGTATTTATAAAGATGACGTGTATGGAAATTATATCCTTTGTCTCTCTGCCTCTGATCCTGAATGCCGTTCAATAAAGGTTGAAATGAAATTCCGGGTGAGGAGGCGTGAATATGTTCGACGGAATTTCGATCAGGTAGGTATTCGGGCCGGTAATGATTCCGATTCGATGCTAAAACGGTGGCTTCAACCGGATAGCCTTGTACCCATCGATGACCGCATAACAAAACTTGCGATGGAGGTCACTCGGGGCAAAACCACCGATTTAGAAAAGACTCGCGCTATTTATGATTACACCATTGCCAACCTGATTTATGATAAGAGGGGGGCTGGCTGGGGTCGGGGTGATATTTACTACGCATGTGATGTCAAACACGGGAATTGCACTGATTTTCATGCGGTATTTATCGGATTTTGCCGGGCCGTTGGCATTCCGGCAAAGTTTGCTATCGGGTTTTCCCTGCCGGAAGAGCGCGGTCAGGGTGTAATCGCCGGCTATCACTGCTGGGCTGAATTTTATCTGAAAGGATACGGATGGGTGCCTGTAGACACTTCAGAAGCTTATAAGAATCCGGCGAAGAAGTCATATTTCTTTGGCGCGCATGACGAAAATCGAGTGCAGTTTACCATCGGACGTGACATTGTTTTAAATCCATTACAAAGCGGTAAACCTCTCAACTATTTCATCTATCCATATGTTGAAGTCGATGGAAAACCTTTTTCCCGTATACAGAACAAATTTTTCTACAGGGATTTTACAATGAAAATCGTTCATGGACGAACGCCCTAAATCCATGTTAATTCTTCAGAATAGTGTTTTACAAAATAACTTTGTAACAATTTAGTTTTTTGAAAAAGTAGGGGCGAAGCATTTGCCGTCGTGTGTATGAACGCATGTATACCAACGATAGCAAATGCTTCGCCCCTACACGGTGCGGTAAACATCGTCACTATTGAATTTTTTCAAAAAACTAAATTGTTACATAAATTTTAATATTTTCAGAGAGGAGCAAGTCGTGGACAAAAAATTATCCCGGTTTATCGTTATTTCGTTTTTTTTAACTGCTGCGATTATTTCGGTATCAACATTTTCTCGCGCTGAAAGTACGGTTAAAAAGATAAAACTTGCGGAATTAAATACTTTACTTGAGAGCAATAAAGGCAAGGTGGTGGTCCTCAACCTGTGGGCAACATGGTGTCCGCCGTGCAGGAAAGAGATGCCCGGTTTTATTAATCTTTATAATAAATACAAGGACAAGGGTTTCGAGATTATTGGTGTTGCCTTTGATGAAAACGGACCGGAGGTGGTTCCACCGTTCATAAAATCATTGGGCGTCAATTATCCCATCTACCTTGACGGCGGCGATGTCGGCGCTGCATACAATTTGCGAGCGTATCCAACCACGATTGTTTACGGGAAAGACGGCAAAGCGGTCAATACGCATGTTGGTTATATTGCGGAGGAAGATTTGGATGCTGAATTGAGCAAACTGCTAAAATAATAACAGAGATGAATTTTGAAGATACATTAAAACACTTTGGTATCCAATTAAGGCGCAAAAACCTTAAAACGCTTCAGGTAAATGTAGGGAAGTTATGCAATCAGGCTTGTATTCACTGTCATATAGGTGCCGGCCCGCACCGAACCGAAATCATGTCGGCAAAAACCGTGGACCGTATCTTAGACTTGCTTGCCAATACGCCGTCAATTGAACTCGTTGATTTCACGGGAGGCGCCCCGGAACTTCATCCTGCATTCCGGTATATGATTATACGGGTTCGCGCTTTGGGACGTCGTGTTATGGGCCGATGCAATCTCACCGTCTTGCAGGTTAAAGGGCAGGAAGACCTGGCGGAATTTTTCCGGGATCATTGTGTTGAAGTGGTAGCTTCGTTACCCTGTTATTCCAGGGAAAATGTGGATAAACAGCGTGGTCGTGGCGCATTCGACAAGAGCATCGATGCGTTACGAAAGCTCAATGCTCTTGGATTTGGAGTTGAAGGAAGCGGATTCAGATTAGATTTGGTCTACAATCCTGGTGGAGCTTTCCTTCCGCCGTCTCAGGAGGTATTAGAAAGTCAGTATAAAAAGGAACTACGGGAGCAATTCGGCATTGTTTTTAATCATCTGTATACCATGGTGAATATGCCCATCAAGCGATGGGGGGAATACCTTGTACATACCGGTCAAGCGGAAGGCTACCGGGAATTGCTTGTTAACGCCTTTAACCCGCAGACGATTGATAATGTGATGTGCAGGACGCTCATTTCAGTCAGGTGGGATGGCCGAGTCTATGACTGCGATTTTAATCAGACGCTGGAAATCCCTGTCGGGGGCCGCCTCAGGACAATATGGGATATTGAGTCTTTTGAGGAGTTTAATCATGGTTTCATTGCAACCGGAGCACACTGCTTCGGTTGCACGGCGGGGGCTGGAAGCAGTTGCGGAGGTTCGCTGGTATGACGTTTCATGAAAATAGTTGCTGACGTTGCAACCTTGAGATTACACCGGTTCTCGATAAGTCAGAGGGCAAACCATACCTCTCTTTCTGTATTGCATATCTCAGTCTTTTCAGATATAGTAATAAGCTTGATATAATAGAATTTATTTGGAAAAAACGATTGGAAGATGCCTTGAATAAACCTGATGTATCTCTGAAAAATGATATAACTACCACCGCTGAAGAACTGGCAAACAAAAATAAAGATCTACAAGCTGAAATTATTGAACGCAAAAGGGCGGAGGAAGAACTTCGCAAGTTATACCGCGCCATAGAGCAAAGTTCAAGTACGATTGTAATTACGAACAACTGGGGTATTATCGAATACGTAAACCCCAAGTTCACTCAGTTAACAGGCTATCGTCCCGAAGAAGTCATAGGAAAAAATCCACGCATCCTAAAACCCGACAATGTATCGTCTGAAGAATTCCGTCACATGTGGGAAGCCATTACTGCGGGAAGGGAGTGGCGGGGAGAATTTTGTAACAGGAAAAAGAATGGCGAACTCTATTGGGAATTTGCATCCATTTCAGCGGTAAAGAACTCACAGGATGCCATCACTCACTTCGTTGCCGTTAAAGAAGATATTACTGAACGCAAGCGGGCAGAAGAAGAAAGAAATAAACACATTAAGGAACTCGAGGATTTCATGTCCTATTCCACGACCATGAACGATGCGGCAACCGAAGATGCGGTATTTAAGCATATGGTTCTAGCCTTACGGAAACATTTTGACCCGGATATTGTTGCTGTAATAATGCTGGACAGAGAGAGAAATATGTTGTATGTGCCTGTTATAGATCCCTCTATGCCGGTAAATAAACTCATCAGCAACGAAGTTGTCCTTGACCCCTCTCTGTGTCGCGTAATGAAAACAGGCAAGGAATGCTTCATAAAAGACATCACCAAAGATGCTTCTTGTGAGTGTGTAATCCACAAAGATGAACAGGGGGGTTATTTATGCATTCCTTTAATAGCAGGAGGGATAACGTTTGGAATCGTTCTGCTGATAAAAAAGGATATTCGCCGCTGGGATGACGAAAAGACCCATAGGCTTATATCAAACTATGTGGGGCTGACTGCTTTGTCTCTCCACAGGCTGGAACTCCTGGATATCGCGAAAAATAGGAACGTAACAGACGAGCTTACCGGGGTATACAATAGAAGATTCTTTAATGAGATACTGGACAAACAGTTGGTTCTGGCAAAAAGACGTAATGAACACGTTAGCCTCCTTATTCTGGATTTGGATCATTTCAAAAATTTAAATGACACTTACGGAAATAGGGTAGGCGACCGTTTATTGCAACAAATAGCCAGGGTTCTGAGTGACTCTGTGAGTAAATCAGATATTGTCGCACGATACGGCGGCGAAGAATTTGCCATTATTATACCTGCATTGTTCGCAACACAAGCCCTCGTGAAGGCAGATGCAATTCGGAGAATTATTGAAGCTACCGACTTTGATGATATTGTATCGGGACAGACTCTTAAAATAACCATAAGCATTGGGATTGCCGCATACCCTGAGCATGGGACAGAACAGGAAACCCTGATAAAGCTTGCAAACAAGGCGTTGCATAAGGCAAAAGAAGAAGGAAGGAACCGGGTAGAAGCGCTTTAAAGGTTTCTATTCTGAAGGGATATCCAATTTTAGCTTTTTTAGACCTGAAAGGCTGTTGGTATACCGCAGGAGGGTAAAGCTCATAGTACTTCTCAAGATTATTTTGACACTTTTAGGTATTGACGGTAAAGAAATAGGTACCACTTTCTATTTTTGTCCTGCGGTATTCTGGCATCGTAATTTAATGTACAGGAATTTCAATCTTTTTGATTCCCCTCTAAAAAGAGGGGATTAAGGGGTGTGTAAATCTTCCAAAACACACCCCCAGCCCCTCTTCCTAGAGGGGAGCTTAAAGTCACAGCCGAAGGCTGCTTAATTGATTCTTCATATGAATAGGTGCGTGGGACGCACCCTACGCTAGCTGACCCTTTGCTTCTACCTCAGCACCAACATTTCACAGAAACATGGGGTTCCATTTTTACCAGCCTATTCATTAACGGCAGATCTCAGGAATATACTCCGTCCTGAATTACCTGAAGTATCTATTTGCGGAACGCCACCCGTATCAATTCCAACCCTGGCTAGCACTACCCAGGGATTTGTTGGGCATTCCGTACAGTGGCCCGTGTCTCTTGTCGGCAGCGTGGGCAAACAGGTCAATTCATAACTATCACGGGTACGCGAATATTCGCAGGCCGTATCATCGCAGCCGCACCCGAGCGGAGGAACCCGCACCGGATGCGACATGCATTGCGCATACTTGATGGCAATATGGGGATCCACCGCATAAGGCACCACCGGCGCGCACGGGCTATGGCAAGGCGAGTCCTGTCCCTTGATACACTGACTCAGATCGAACTGCACCTCCGTCGGCACATAGATTTCGTCACCCTGGGGGCTCAAGGCATAGCCGGGGCAGATCGTGATAATCAAGGACGGCGCCGTATTTGTTTTCACCTCAAGGCCACAAACGATGCCCCATCCATGCAGCAGGCGATTGTGCATGCGCCGCTTTTCCCTGTAATAATCCTGATCCTGTGTCAGATCATCTGCTGTGATAAGCTGTCGTGAAAAATAACGTGTGCGCTCAAATTGTTTCGAACTCATATTGTTTACTATCAAATCGTCACAGCCCATATTAGTCTCCTCTCTTTAGTTTTCCTTGACCTACATTTGCGCTTTCAGATACTTCACCCTCAGGCAGATTGTCGAAGCACAATCCAACCAGAAAGAGCGTCAACAACTCCCGTCAAAGAACAATGATCTTTGACTGCACCTTTTCGAGCGTATCGCTGGAAAGTTTCACTCGTTTCACAAGGTCCTGACTATCGCGGAACCAGCTTCTTCCCCGTTCTTGAATGATTGTCTTGGCTTGAGCTTCTGTTAAACCGGCAGCCAAAAGCTGAGCCATGCTTGCGAGATTTACACTAACGGGAAAGGCCGCAAGGTTGAACCCGTGAGTTAACATTGAACTTATTGGAACATCACTTATAAATGGCGTGCCAGCACTGGGCGAGTCTCTTGATGTATTACGTAGAGTAATGGGGAGCCAACTCTCAAAATCACCGCCCTGGGTCAGATTGCCGGAAGGATTCTTTGGATGCGGCGGCGGAAAACGCACCACATCTAAACCAACATTTCCACCGATGTTATCGGCGTCCAGAACTGCATTCTCGCTAAATTCATGTGCACACACAAAATCACCCTTGAGGCGAATATGAAATGTCGGGTGTGCAAGCTGATGCTGTTGGTTACCCACCCATCCAACAACTAACACAAACGGCAGAATCCTTTGGAAAAATTCTGCGCGTGGTATGAAAGAAGCTGCATAAACAAATGGTTCGTGGGTATGTGGGGTGAGAATCCCTGAAATGGGTTTATCGACAAACAGTATGTCGCCATATACTTCGAGTTCCAGGTAAACACCCAATGGCTCCACGGGTCCAGCCGAACCGCTTGCAGGAACAACAACGGGCACTTTAATGCGCAAACTGAATGTTTGCTGGTCAATACCGTCGAGTTCTTTGTTAAAGTAGATGGTAAATGGTGGAATATTTTTCCCATGCTTGATCCGATCAATTAGGACCTTAGACGACGCCAGCGTCTCGCCGTCCACAAACGGTAACAAGAAGTCGCGATACGCAGAAAGCTCATTGTGCTGCCAACCGATATCCAGAATCTTCGGCAGATCAGGGTAAAGCCCCAGACCATCCTTACCATCTATCCCATCTATCCCATCTATACCATCGCATCCTTTTGGCACCCCTAACACCAGAATACGTTTACCCTCAACGCTCTTGTCATCGATCGTTGCGGTCGGATCAGCGTTGCAATCAAGTAGTTTTGTCACAGTCACATCGTCAATACCCACTGGTCCCCTTGTACCCGTCGTTCCAGAGCCGCCTTGCCCAGAAAGGCACATCAGCATCTCGAACAACTCTGGGTTGCTGTAAACCATCGGCCTTACAGCGCATTTCTCCACAGTCACCGTCGCCCCACTTAGCACAACCTTTGCGAGCACGATGCAATCGCCTGGCACAGGACATGGCCGCTTCGATAGCACCTCACAAATCATTTTCCGTTTCTTTTCGGCATCAGCCTCACTATCATTAAGCGCTTTGCATAGCTCCAAGTCTGTGACAGGAGGCAGCGCTGCGGGCTCTCTTTCTGTACACGGTTTAACAATCAGACAATAGCCCTCGGTAATAGTTGACGGAGCAGTTTGGTTGGTGCTGTCGCAATCCGTCACCAGAACCGGCACATCATCTGTCGAACATTCGCAGTAGCACAGAGTCAGATATACTTCACCGTCTCCCGTCAACAGAGTCGTTGGCCTGCCTGCGTCATCAGTAATTTGCCTCGGATCGCGCAATATTGCACTGGGTACCACAATCTCACGCCCCAACCCGTCGATAGCGACACCAGCAGAGATACAAATACGCTGATCCTGAACCGTGACATTAAGCCCGCACAGCACCCCGCTGCCCAGCCCAAGGCGGTTCAGCATCCAACGCTTCTGGTTGAAGTAACGCTGTTCCATGGTCAGTGACTTCTCATCCAGCATCTTGCCGTAGAAGTAGTTATTACGCCGCGGCGCTTCCAGCTCTCCTGTCATTTCATTTTTATTGCAGTCGGACATTCTCTTTCTCCTTTAAACCTTCGTTGCTGACACGCAAACATTTGCGTACAACTTCCATCGTGCTTGACTCTGACGGTGCATCCTCGCCCCCCAGATACGAATCGCGCCCAAGTTCTCCGCTGTCCAGGCGCATTGCAGGCCCTGGGCCGGCAACGATGCTGTCGACGCCGACCCGCGCCTGCACACCCACACGCATGCGTGGCTCGATGAGACAGAGCTGGAAATCGGTGTGCGCCGGCTTTTCGGCCTCGATGAGATCGCGCAGTGCCTGACGCTGGGCGGAGAGCGGCACCTGCGCTGCGTAAACCATTACCGTGAAAAGATGCGCATAGTCGTCCGAGAGCGGCGCACCGTAATCCTCGGCAGCCAGCGGGCGGCCCTCGCCCACGATCGCATGGCCTACCTCCAGCAAACCACAGCCGTCGTTCTGTTCCGGTGCAAACGCGACCGTTTCGTCCAGCACCGAATAGAGGCACTCCTGCGGGATGATCTCCTGGCGCTGGCTTATGCTCGACCAGTACAACTCGATCTGAGCAGAAACCGGTCCCTGGTAGAACTCCAGTACGATTGGATACCAGCGGCCAGCCTCCAACTTGATCTGGCCCGCGTCGGTGGTTGGCGGGTGAAGCGTCCAGTTGTCAATGATGAGTCGGCCACCAACCCACAACCGCACGCCATCATCCGAAATCGTACGAAACGTAAAAGTCTCGCTAAAGCGCGGGCGAACCTGTCCGCTCCAACGCACCGAACAGTTGGTCACCGGAAACTTGCTCTGTGAAACTCCTTTGGGGAGTGTCGAACGATCCGTCCAGCTCATCTTAATAACGGGATCGATTCGCGTATAGCGCAGGATTTCAAATTTCGTGCCTTCGTAATAATCCCCACGCAAGCCAGAAAGCCTACGATCGGCATAGGTATAGCCAGGCACGATCATGCCATCGGGCGTGCCCGCTGCGAGCGCCGTGTCAAGGCCAAGCCCCAGGCCTTCACCCAACTGCCACACACGGCGTTCGCGAAACGCCTCGAAGATATAAATCGTCGCGCCCACGTAACGGCGCACCATTTCACGCAGGCCTGCCGGAGTACCGCGCTGCCGGTACAGCGCCTGCGCGTCGGTGAGCAATTGTCGCTGATCGGGCACAGCCATACGCGCAGGCAACGCCAGCGCGAGCCAGGCCGCGAGCTTGCCGATATCGGCCTCGCCAACCGTGCGCGCATCGAACTGACGTGGCAATTCTTCCAGTGCACGATCCCAATCGCCCATTTCGGAACGAAACAGCGCCAGCCAGCGTTCCAAAAATCCCGTGGCCGTATCGTCACGGCGATAAATGGCCGGCAAATGGTCCATATAACTCGGCTGCGCCGTGGACGCCTGCACCTGCAGAAGCTGAGGTGTTACGCGGCCGTCATGGCTTGTCAGTGTGACGCGCAACCAGATGTATCGTGCATCATCGAAACGCGTACCATCTTTGTGCACCAGCGTGCGTAATAGCACATCGAGTGATGGTGATGCTATAAATTGATTGTCCGCCGGTATGCTGCTGTCGTTACTCCCCGCCACTTCCAGCAACACCGAGGTCTCCTCAGGGATCCCGGCATCGACCCACACCCGTTCCCAGACATCGCCTTCCCCTGCATCCAGGGGGCCGGCCAACAACGTGCCGGACTCCACCCGGGCAACATCGGCATCAAGTCGGTACACCATGTCGTCCGACCCCGGCTTGACCAGGAGTGCCCCGCTGTCGTCGATAGCCAGCGCCGCGACCGGGCCACGATAGATCTTGACTTGACCCAACCATGATTGGGTCAGCGCATCGTATGCCCAAATAAATCCGTTCTCAGCATCAGCCACATAGAGGCGTGTACTGAGCGCAGCCAAGGCGCGTGGCTTGAATGGGAAAACCGGTAAGGTGAGCGCGCCGAGCGCTACGCCATTTGTATCAAAGCGCCGTATAGTATTTGCGCTGGTCACATACAGCCTGTCCTGCGCATCGATAGCTATGGAGAATGGAGATGACACGGTGACGGTGAAACTTGGGTCGGCTACACCAACTGCATCGAAACGAAGTACCTTGTAGCTGCCCATATCCAGTACATACACCCGCCCTTTGCTGTCTGCAGCAAGGCAGACTGGCTTCTGCAAACCGCTCGTCCATTCCGCACGCTTGCGCAACGAAGGCAGTTCCAGAACCAACACCCGCCCGTTGCCGCTGTCGGCCACCAGTAACTGGTCGCCCATAACCAGCAAGCCAAACGGCAAGTTGAACGTGTCCTGTGATCCTCCATCGGACGTACCGGTAATCGCCACATAGTCGCTACAACCGCATTCGGCGATGATAATCTGACCATCCGTAGATATGTAGGTTGTGCGGCCCTTTCCACACGCGACACCCGACAAGGACGTAGCGTAGGGCGCGGGTATCTGAATCATTCTGCCAGCAGCCAGGCCCGGCAGGCCCTGCAATTGAAGCGCACCGTCTGCACGCGCGGCAAGGCCCGCGAACGATGCCGCCTCATCCCAATGGCGTTGATCGCGCAGCACTCTAAAATTAGTCGGAAATTCGCTCATGGTCTACTCGATATAGAGGTTGTAGTGAATCTTGCCGCCGTTCGGCTTTTCATCCTTAAGATC
This sequence comes from uncultured Candidatus Brocadia sp., assembly GCA_964490485.1. Taxonomy (GTDB): domain Bacteria; phylum Planctomycetota; class Brocadiia; order Brocadiales; family Brocadiaceae; genus Brocadia. The sequence goes on from CAZBCT010000001.1 coordinate 94,526, forward strand.
TGTCCATAACTTGATTACGTGTTGGCCCTCACCGAAGCTCACGTGAGGCAAAAAATCAAGTCGAATTGCGCCAGTTCCCCCAACTACAAGAGGATGCGTCTTTCGCCCATCACCCAATGCATCCCATTCACTGCGATTAGCCATGGGCAACGCATCACGTATTTGCCGCAATATATTGTCTGTGTGTTCTTGCCCGTCTATCTCGATACGAAGATTAGCGATTTGATTGAGAATGTCCGATCCGGAGCGGGCTTTTATTTTGGCATCGGTTGCAGTAATAGACATCGAAAATTCATGTTTATGACGCTCTCCCTCCGCAGGTATCATGTTGCCAATTGACCCGGAAAACGGGTGCTCGTGCGATAAACCTGTTAGTTTCATACCGAGTTTCGCAGTAAGATCCTGCTCGTCAGCGGGAGGAAGACTAATTGTATGTCCGCTTCCATCATCGCCGTCCGCCTTGCCGATCAGTGTAATTGCTCTCATCATATAAGGGGGCTTGTCCGCCTGAGGTGGCGCTGGACCTTCATCGTACCTTCCTAGTCCTCCTGTAATGATCGATGTAATTGCGCTAAAGATATCAGCGAGCGTAGGGCTATTGCCTTTGAGGACACTTGCCAGTGCATTGACTGCGCCATAGCTAGCGTCCCAGTTGGAGTAATAACCCCGCACAATCGGTGCACTTGGAGCATTTCCCACAATCACTAAGTTATTTACATGCCCATGTTCGTCGACTTTTAATGCGGCACTAGTCAATTTACCGACTGCGTCTGATCTGTGTGAGTGGCTCCCGAGTTCCGTATACGCAAGAGCGGAAAACTCTGCCGCTTGAAGATACATAGTCACAGATGATGGAGTTCGGCCACGAATGTGAAATATTATTGTTCCTACTTCTCTGTAAATCGGCTCCGTGAGAGTGGTATCGTTCGGTTCAGTTGGCACTGCCGCAATAACACGCTCCCCCTCCAACGCATACTGCCGTACTGTTGCTGCAGACGCAGCACCAATGTATCGCCTTGCGCCCGTATCGATCTGATGTACTTCACTGCAGCGCTCAGCCAGCTCCACCTGTGCCAGCACAATCTGGTTGCTGCAGGGATGCGGCACAAACGGCACCCAGGAAAACTTCACCTGCGACTGGATGCGTGACGGGCCACCCCAATTCGTGGTCGACTTGTTCGCACTCGTTCCCGTGGCACGCACGGCACAACCGCCTTTCTCGTAGGCGATGGTTTCTTCCGCATACTCGATCACCAGATAGTTGCCAACTACCGTGCTCTCGTTAGTGCCGGCATAACTGCACACCTCCACCGTGGCATTTTCCAGCAAGATGATCTCGCGACCCTCGTTATCCAACGCCAGGCCTGGGCTGACCGACACATACGGCGTATTAGCCTTTGGCCCCTCCGTGATGGCACGCACCTCCAGCCCCCGCGCAATACCGGCCGAGTAGAGCGATTTGTTGAGCCAGCGCCTGGTTCGGATGTGATACTCCTGCTCTGTTTTGAAGTCCGATGCCTCCAGCCGCTGGCCGTTGTGGTAGTTCAGCCGTTCTAAGGGTTTTTCATTCATTGCAACCGCTCCTTTCGTTTATCGTGATCTCGTGTATTCCCGACGCCACCAGGCCATGGCGGCAGATGGTGATGTTGCTGCAGCGACTCGCTGCCTTGCCGTCGACACTCCAGGTCATTTCTTCCACGTACAACACACCGTTCAAGCCGTTGAGCAAGGCCAGTATCTCGGCACGATACACCGCGCGGCCAATCGGCCAACCGTGCCCATCCGGCCCGCCTTTCAGCGGGTGAAATAACTGCTCTAGCGCTCCTCGTGCCTGACTCATTAACGCACGACGATCCACCTCCGCACGCGCTTGCAGGTGCGCGCTGACCGCAACAGTGGTATAGTGCGGGGCGACAACGTGAATCTCGCTGGTCAGCACACGGCGTCGTTCCAGATAACGCTGCACGGACTCGCATAGTGCTGCTGTTGGTTCTGGCCTCTGTTCAGGGCAGGGCGGCAGGACCACCACGGTGGTGCTGCCGCTCACCCGGATGCAAGGCATGTCAGGGTGGTAATCGGCAATTGCATGCGCCCGCGCGAGCGGCACGCCCGGGGTGGCGAATGCCAGAGCCTCGAAGTCTTCCAATGTTACAGCACGGGTTGGTGTGGCAAGCTCGCGAACCGCGCGCGCCTTGGCCTCGTTCAGCGTCTCGGCCGCTGCGCCGCCGCACGCCGCAAAAGGTTGTTCGACCTCTAACGTAGGCTGGTTGGGTGCGAGCTGCACCAGCGTTCCCGCAGCCACGTTCCCGTTAACTCCACCACCCATTTGGTAGTTCACGGTGATTTCTGCCCTGGCAGGCGGCACACGCCCGATGCGCCCGTCGCCAAACACCAGGGTTCCGTCTTCCGGAACAAGTATGCAGGTGCGATCATGGGAACCCACCCCATCCCAGGCGAGCGCGACGTGCCACTCACCATCCGTAACTCCGTTCAATTCAACTTTGAGCTTGATACTGTCAGGAACGACAGGCCTTTGAGCGAGATCGAAGCGTTGACCAGCACGGCCGGTGCTGCGGTAGTTCACTGTGATTTCGGCCCCGGTAGGCGGCACACGCCCGATGCGCCCGTCGCCAAATACCAGGGTTCCGGCTTCCGGAACTAATATGCAGGTGCGATCATGGGGACCAACCCCATCCCAGGCGAGTGCGATATGCCACTTACCATCCGTCACTCCGTTCAACGTGACTTTGAGCGTGATACTGTCGGGAACGACAGGCCTTTGAGCGAGATCGATGCGTTGACCGGTATGGCCGGTGCTGCGGAACGTTTGCGGCGGCACAGTGACTGCATTACGCGCCGCGACGGCATTAACTGCAACATAGGCGATACGCGGCGGGCAGTCATATGCACCGCGTTCCAACCGGCAGCGTATGAAATATTTACCTTCATGGCCTGTCAATACAACGCCACCGCCCTTTTGATCACCCGGTGCCTTAAAACGCACCACTCCGCTCAAGGTAAGCGCACGCGTATCGTCCACCACATCCTGCAGCGATTTCCATTGACCATCGACCGCATAGTATTCCCACACCGTATATGCACCGTAGTGTTGACGCCAGTCTGGCTGGTTTTGCGTCATACCCGCAGGACACAAGCGCTTCGCTTCGTCCTTAATCGACTCCTGCTCCGCATTCAACGTAGTCTGCGTAGCCAGATCTTCAGCCGCATTGCCGGTCCACACACCCAGGCTCACGATACTATCCGCAGGCGCAAGTACCTCATTGAAACCCAGGTACAGTGCGTCTCCCGGTTGCGGTTTGGCACCGAATGGCAAAAATGCCGTTGTCTTAGTTGCGTTACGCGCGGTCATATCTTCAAAGACCGTACCCGTACCGCTCACGACCGTTTGCAACTGGGCTTTGGAGACAAACAGCGCTGCCGTTGTCTGAAACACGACCGCGCCATCCTTGGATTGCACTCGTATGCCATCTTGCATTGGCCGTGCCAAAGCCGACAGCTCAAGCTTAAACACCAGTATGGTCTCCGCCACCTGGGCAGGTCGCTGCACCACACCGGCCAGGCGCAGAAAGGCCCGATAAGATTCGTCGGGGATAGTGTCGAGGCGATAGGACGAGCCCTCTGCCAGCCATGCGAACAACTCGATGAGAGTAATGCCCGGATCATGGGCGTTGTAGTCCGTCCAGCCCGGTGCAAGCGCAGGCAGGCTGCTGCGGGCTTCAGATACCAGTTCGTCAAAGGTAAGGCGGTCTAGCGTAGGTAATGGCAGCGGCATCAGCGTCCCTCCACGAACAATTTAAGTTCATGTGCGCCGGCACAGATTAGTGTATTTCTCGGCACCTCTACCGACTGGCAGTGTTCACCACCGTCGACATACAGGTGAATGTTGCGCGCATAGTCCACACCGTCTGTGGCTTCGATCACGGCGGCGATGTTCGACAGATGCACCCCTTCACCAAACCCCCATCCCTTCCTATCGGGGCCGCCGGTGAGTGGATGCAAATATCGGTCAAGATTTTGCCGCAACCGCGCCTCCACCATCGCAGCCGCGTTGGGGTTCACCGGCACGATTTCCGCCGACACGTTAAGCGCGATATAATTAGGTTCCACAATCTGTAATCTCTGCACCACACTTGCCGGTACCCGCGCCCGCAGGTATTCCGCCACCCGCCGCTGCAATTCAGCCGAGGGCCACGGCCTATCCTCGCTGGTACGCGGCACCACGATCACCGTGATCCAGCCGCGTTGCGCATGTCCGGCAGGGCCGGTGATGGCCAGGCAGCGGGCACGCGCTACTTCAGGCGAGGCGTCGCGTGCGATCCATTCGATATCCGAGGCGCTTATCGCGCGATCCCGATGGCGCAAGCGCTGCGGGCCGCGCTCACGTATGGCTGCGAGGGTCTCCCCATCGGCGCCACCCGCCGCAGCGACCGGGTTGGTGACGTTCGCCACGAACGGCACCGCGCTGCGCAACTGCGTGATCGAGTCGCGCGGCACGTTGCCGGCAAGTCCACCTCCGGTCAGATAGGCCGCAATAATCCGGCTGCCCGCGGGCGGGATCATGCCCTGCGTACCATTGCCAAAACGAATCAACCCGGTGGCACGCTCCAGCACAAAGGCGCGGTCGCCCGGCTGTGCATCATAGAGATGCGGGCGCTCGCGCCAGCGCACCCAGGCAGCGGTGATCTTCCTGCTGAGCGGATCGCGCTCGTAGCGCAAGTCTGCCTCCAGGACCTGGCGGGCGATGAGCTGCCAGCCTTCGCCGCTGCCGGCCCATTCCCGGATCTCGATCGTCTCACCCGCCAACACCGGGCTATGCACAAAGCGCAATGCCTGACGGGGCGTGCCATTCGCCATGCCGAGCATTTCCTGCTCGACCCGCACGCGGTGACTGGCCCAGACACTATTCAACCACAGGCCGCTGACGGGCAGTTCCGTACACTTTACCCCGTCCTTGAGCCGTGCGCGAATTCGCCAGGCGTCCCCGCCCAGCCCCGGCGCGGCAATAGCATCGGGCGGGCCGATGAATTGCACCATACCGCTCTGCCGCAGACCATTGGTCTCGTCACGCACACCAAGCTGCAACCAGCCGCTGCGCGAGAGGTATTCCCAGGTGAAGGCCGATGCACTGCCCGGCACCAGCTCCTCCGCACCCGGCACCTGCACATACAGACTCACCAGTCCGGCAGGTAATTGCTGGTCGAAACCGAAATGCAGTGCAGGCTGCTGGTCAGACACCGGCCAGAACGGATCGAAACTCCGATCCGGCCAGCGCACATCCTCGGTGTGGTCTTTAAATACGAATTCGTTGCGACTCAAGCAGTGATCCAGCGGTTCCGGATCGGTGATATAGGTGTACCCCAGCGTCAGCTTCTCGATTACTGGGGGTTTCAGACTCGCACCATGCAAGATAGGATTAATGCTGGCTCTGGGGCCAATACTACCGCCTTGGTAAGTGACTGGTGAGGCGATCTTGTCCGCGAGCATCAGCTGGTTCTTGTCCGCGAGCACCAGCTGATTTCTGCCACGCACCTGCACAACCCTTACATTCAATTCGTTACTTTCGGAACTACTCTTGATCGAAACAAGCTCCCCACCACAGTAACCTGCGTTCGATCCTTGCAGAATGAGCACTCTTTGGTGATACGGGCTAGTACCGTGACCCACCTCATCTTCATATACCTTTTCGATGGTGAGTTGGGGAGGATCACCGACCCGCTCGCGACATCCGAAATTGCCATCCCTAATTCGTGCTCTCAGCCAATAGTTTTTTACTCCATTCACCTCTCGTTCTTGCCACTGTGGAGGACAGTTGAATACAAACTCTGAGTTCTTGTCGAAACAGTAACTCCTGTTGCCGGATCCAATTCCCTGACCATCTGCCTCAGCCGATTGTTCAAGTGACAGCCCTTGCCAGCCGTTTTGTCCGGAGTACTCCCAGACAATATCGATGTTTCCCTGGGGCATGCCGAGTTGGGAAAGCTTTAGCCCAAGACGCACCCGCGCTCCGCCGCGCTGAAATACCTCTGCACTGGCAATATAAAAAGTATTAAACGTAGCCGGCTGCTGGCCGAATGGATAAAAATCTTTAGTAACGTCCAGTTTAATGCCATCAGCGAACGCGGCCTCCGGCAACAAATCTTTTTTCTTGAACTGCACGCGGATGCGCAGGTCGTTGATCGTGATCGGGTTGTGACGCAGGTTCTCACCGCGGATCACCGGCGTGTTGAGCGTGCCGCGTACCCAATAGCTGGTGCGGCCATGAAAGGTTTCCTTCTTCGCATCGGGCCCGCAGTTGAGTCGCAGTGCGATCTGGCCGTCGTGCGTGAGACCACGGGTGGTGTCTTCTTCCTCTGCCCGTTGCAAGGTGATCCAGCCAACTTCGCTCAGGTACTGCCAATGGATATCGAGCGGCTTCTGCGGCGCGGCGTCTAACGAGCACTGCAACAGCAGCGTGATCTCGTGTCCACCCAGTTTGAACAGCCGGTCATGGCCCAGATATATCGCATGCTCGGTGCGCGCCATGTCACCGAATACGGTAAATCCATCGGTCAGAGTTGCAGAGTGATCTGCATAGATGTCACTCCCCGGGTCCACACTGTAGAGCGAGGTAAGTTTGGCGCGCGCGATGGTGACTGTTTGCTCGGTGAAAAAGAGCACTGGCGCAGGATTTCCCACAGGCGCACCCGCGAGTGGTGAGGGTGGCGGCGGTGGGGGTTGCGCGGCCAACTGGCTGTCGGCGGCCACCGTGACATCCACAGCACAGTCGGGATTCAACTGAAATACAAGTGGTGCACGTGCTGCCTGTGCCGGCAAAAGAGGGACCGCAAGCATATCGAGCAGTGCAAGCAGATTGCGCCCGGGCAAGCCGTCCTTCCCAATATCCAACAGCGACTGATAGCGTGCCAACACCTCGAGCAGCGCATACCCTTTGGCGCCGGGCGCGAGTGACCATTCCGGCGTGTAACCAGGCAGACGGCTCAGCAGCGACTGCATGATCGCCCGCTGCCCGGTTACACTGCTATTAAGTGGTAAACTCATTCGCGGCCCTCCTGTAAGTAAAACGGATAGACGAGGTTATAGAACGTATTAGTAGCACGCACCTGATAGCCGATATCGATGTCGAGGCGATTCCGCGCGGCATCAGTGGTCGTAACTTTGACCTCGCGCACGTCGATGCGCGGCTCCCAGAATACCAGCGCCTGCTCAACGCGTTGCTTCACCAACGCGAGGGTGGTGTAGTTTACCGGCTCGAACACCATGTCCCGCAGGCCAGAACCGAAATCCGGGCGCATGACGCGCTCGCCGGGGCTGGTCTCCAGAATGATACGGATAGCCTGGCGGATGTCCTCTTCATATTCGGCTTTTGCCACATCCTGCGCTGCGGCGTCCGGCGTTACCGGAAACGACCAGCCAACCCCAAGGAATGCCCTGGCGGGATCAAATGATTCAATACTCATGGTATATCAGCCTCCTATTTGCACTGTTGGGCAACCTGCCGCTATGGGGTTGGGCGGGCCTGCCTCGGTTATCACATCGCCCATCCGCACTGCACCGCAGCGGTTGATAAGAACGGTGATGCTGCCAATGGTGACCGTACCAGTCGCGTGCGGGTTGGGCGTGCTGACCGGACATGCGTGCACGTCCATCGCCACGCGCCACGCCGGCATACCACCAATCAGAACATTCGGGCTACCAAGCCCAGGACCCAAGGGCGTCCCATGGGCCGTCATATCTCCGACTCTTGCAGCAAGTGGCATATCTAGTCCTTCCCCTGTTCGCGCCAGGATAACGTTTCATTAAATAACTGGCATATTATCTGTCATTGCGAGTGACAGCGAAGCAATCTTAAGTCTTTTGCGAACAAGAGATTGCTTCGTCGCTCCACTCCTCGCAATGACAATTGTTGGTGTATACATGTTAACGAAACGCTATATAAATTAGGGATTCGGCAACTTGTATTTGGCCACCCCCCTGTTTCCCCCCGTTTACGGGGGGATTATGGGGGGTGTTTGAAATTCCTGTACATTTAATTAGGTTGGGTTTTAAAAGACAAAAACCCAAAGACTTTTTCTTTGTATGCATCTTTTGAGGCGTAGCGCCGATCCCTTGTGGTCGGCCAATTGCTGGGGATAAACCCCAGCGCTACAATTTCACATGAAAATTCCTATACAATAAAGTTATAACCACCCCTCTTTCCCCTCCTTCGCAAGGAGGGGGAGAAGAGGAGGTCTTCCACAAATTATTTAAATAAATCCTTGTAGCTCTCGAGTATTAATTTAGTTTTTGAAAAATTTATCAATCATGAGCTCCGTCAGGAGCAACCTGTTTGTAGCAAGATAGGATGCCATAGCAGATATAAGCTCCGCTAGGAGCGACCTGTTTGCATATCAATCATACACAGGTCGCTCCTCTGGAGCTAATCGTATCTTAACAATTCATTGCTACAAACAGTACGCCCTTAACGGGGCTTAATTTTTCAATACACCAAATTGATACGTTCCCAGATAGTCTGAAAACCGCTTAATTAAAATGAAAATTCCTATGCGATCTAGTTAATCTGCACCATTTCGGCACGCAACTCGGCATTGGCGCCCCCATTCAAACTCAGTTTAGTTGTCGCCTGCAACTCGATCTCCGGCGCGCTGAAACTGATCTTGGTCTCCGCCTTGACGCTGATATTTCCCGATGTGTCCAAGGTAATGACTGCTTTCCCCTTGTCGTCGGCGCCAATCTCTATCCCATCGGGTTTAAGCTTTACACGTTGACCCGCTTTGGTCTTAATCACCACGGATTTCTCTTTGTCATCGAAAGCGATTTCGTGCCCCAAAGGGGTACGAATCACTCTTTTCGCGACAGGATCATATTCTCCATCAGTATCATCTTTTCTATCAGGATCATCTTTTCCCGGTCGGGGCGGGGGACTTTTGTCGTTCCATAGCCGACCCATAACAAAGGCTTCATTGCCATCGCCCTGATGAAATCCGATCAGCACTTCATCACCTACTTGCGGTATGAAATAGACGCCGGTGTCGGGCACCACAACCCTTGCCCATATTTCCATGCCTCTACGCGCAGTCAGTTTGACTTTCACGCGCCCTTTCCCCGTATTGTCGCAATTGCGTATCACCTTGCCATGCATAAAACCGGACTTTTCATTTTCCGACTCAGCGTCTTTCGGACTGGTTTGCGATTTCAGAAATTCACTGCTCATATTTAGACCCCTATACGAATATTTTGCCCAAAGGGCAGGATTGGCACTGCACCCTGTTCCAGCAACGGCACAGAACCGAACCACACCTCTTTGCGTAATTCAAAGCTGGTTTGATAACCACCGCCATCGATGGAATGCGTGGCAGAGGTCACCCGATACAAGCCGCCGAATTGCCTGCCGACGCCCTCCAGGCGCATCAATTCGCCGGCCTGAATGCGCGGGTCACCCACGCAACGTCCGCTGCCGGTAAGACGATTGTTCAGCTTTTCAAGCAGCTTGCTCACCAGTTCGCGTGGTGCTGTCTTGCTATCGAGCGCCTTATTTAGCACCATCACCGGATGCTTGTTTGCATCTTTGCCCACGGAAAGATCTGGCGTACCGTATCCCGGGATAATATCGAGCGTGAGCGCATTGCGGTCCCAATCCCAACCCGCGGCCACCGTGAATTCCAAATCCAGCGCCGACACCCAGAAACTGACGGCCACCCGAGCCACCTGACCGACGTTGCTGATGCGCGGTGTGAAATCGATCAGCGACTGGCCGTAACGCAGCGTCAATGGCTGCTTCAGCGACGAATCGATTAATGACATGAAATGCAAACGCCGGCCACCCAGCGGACCCTGGTGATCCACCACCATCTCCCAACCGTTTTCTGCGCATAAGCGCCGTAAAAAATCATAGTCACTTTCACCACCCTGGCGTCGTATCATTTTCTGGCGAGCATCCGGATCGCCAATCGCTGCAGCAACCTCCACCCCTCCTATAATGATTGATAGCGCTGCCCCGATCGGATCCAAGATCGGCACCATCAAATTCTCTGCCGACACGAGGGCTGCTACGCCCGCATCCGGAATCGGAAAATTACCCAGACACTCGGCTGATATTGCAAACCAGCGCACCTTGTTTCCGCGCTGCATGCGATGGCGCAGGTCTTGTGCCGACACCGTGATCATCGGCGAGCCGCTGGCCGGAAACGTGGGCGACAGCGCCACGATTTCACCAACGAATTGCTGGCGCAATGGACCAGGCGCATACCCCATCGACAGCACCAGTTTGTTATCGAGTTTGAGCAGCGGATGATCGAGCCAGCGCAGATTTTCATTGGCGACAGACAGATCCACGCGATCCGCACCTTCCAACCCCGTCTGATAACTCACGCCCGTAATCGAGGCGCGCAGCGCGGCAGGCACCGCCTGATCGTTGATGCGGACCTGAAACTCCGGTGCGTAACACATCGCGGCGGTCGGCATGCTCATTGATAGACCTCCCCGGTCTCCATGTGCCGATAGGGCAGACGCGGAATCACCAGCCTAATTCCCGTCGGTAGCCGATGCGGATCTTTGACGACATTGGCCAGCGCGATCGGCCGCCACATCTTTGGGTTGCCATATTCGCGCCCTGCGATGGCGCTGAGTGTCTCACCGGCCGTGACGGTATAGGTCTTGGTGTAGTCCGCGGTCTCGCGCTTGACCTCCCTGGCTTCGAGATCGGCATTGCGAAACTCATTGAACGTTACCTGCACACGGGCACGCACCGGCACACCGCTCGGCAGGAACATGATATAGCGCTGGCTGGCGCGCGCCAGGACGCAGGTAAACGACAGCGTCCCCCAGGTGAACAGCAGGACCGGAGGCGCATGAATCGTGGGCTCGATATCCATCAGACTGGTCACTTCCCCCACCTGCACGCGCACGTCACCACCCGCCTGGTTCATGCTGCGGCTGCCCTCCCGATGTTCCTCGTAGGTATCGAGAAACAACTCCATCTCCAGCGTCTGCATGTTGCCATGCACAAATTGCAGCAACGGGCCGCTTAGGCCTGGCACGGCAATTTGCGCGTAATTGATATCGCGGTTGAGGCTGTATTCCTCCGGATTGAACAATACCGTTATACCTTTATTTTTTTTAAGGGTGAGGTTGGTGATGGTGGCTTTTTCGAGCGCCATGGTCAGACCCTCCCCATCCGTTCGCGCTGCGCCACGATGCGCCGGTCGAGCGCCTGCATCACCTGATCGGTGATGCGCGTGATATCTACGGTTGTCTGCACGGCAGACGCAGCGTTCGCATCCCTACCCGCTACTACGCCCGGCATTTCCCTCCCGGTGCGCACAGTCGCCGCTGCAGCAGCAGTATCGTCACGAGATTTTGCAGCGTGCCGGAACACACGTACCAACGAGGGTGATTGCACGGATGCAGCATCCTCTACCGGCGCGACTTGCGCCACATGCACCGGGCTGCGCTCTGACTGCCTGAAGTTCTCCCGAACCGGGTTCTCATTACGCACAGCACGCCGAACGATACGTGCGACGACTTCATCTTGTTCCTGCGATTCCAATTTCCGTCCTGGGGATGCCGCCAATGTCATGGGCACTGCATCCCTGCCGATGGGCTGTGCCGGGGTACGTTCTGCAACCACCCGATGTATCTCCTGTGTACGTTCTGCAACCACACGCTTTACCTCCTCGCGATGACTGATGAGCATGCGCAATATCACGCGCGGATTCATGAAAATAGACGGGTGCGTGGTGTGGTAGGTGTGCGACACCAACACGTCGTTACGGCCTGGCTGTTCAAACACCAACGCCATCACCGGCCAGCGCCGCTCAATCGCCGCATAGCGTGCAGAGATGGCCTGCGCCAAATTCCATGCTCGTTGCGATGCAGCCGGCATGCGACGTTTAGGCAACATCCGGCTCGCACAGGCCGTATAACCATGGGCCCGATCCAGCAGCGCCCTGTATTCTTTCCGTGTTTTCATATTTCGTTCATTCGTCCATTGATACTGCTGATTTCCTTTACCCAGCGCCGGCGGTCGCTATGCTCCATCTCCATGATCTCGGCCTGGGCCCAATGAAAGTGGTAGGCGACAAAGGCTACCTCCTCGTACAACTGTTTGAGGGGGTAGCCTACAACCCCCCCAATGCAGGCCGCTCCATCTCGAATACATGCCGGCACTGCGGACACGTTGCCGTAAGGCGCCCCTGATCCACCTGGTTAATCTCGTTATAGAGGTTCTGCAGATAGGCCAGATCCGCGGCATACAAACTCTCGATCACCTTGGGATTGATATGCGCCACGCTACCCAGCCGCGTGACCACACGCGACAGGAGAATCACGATCAGGTACGCAGGATTGGCCTGAACCCGCCCATCGCGCAGCGGGGTTATCTCGTCGGCAGCCGTAGCCAGCCGCATGGAGCCTTCGCGATGCAGATTGCCCTCTTCATCCTGAAAACCGACCGGCAGGGTGAATTCGTATTCTGTCTTGATCATCATTTCGCCCTTTCGATACCTTCGTGTGCAAGCTCAAGTGTCTCTATCGCGATATCGTTGGCCTTTGCACTGAAGTCCGGACCGTCCCACTTGGTAGGCCAGGCGTTGACGAAATTCCAGCGCACCTTTTCAGTGATACCATCCAGGTCATACAACACGATACTGCCAGTCTTGCGCACCACCTTGCCTTTCACGATGTTGCTATACCAGTCGTACAGTTCCCGTGAATCGGTCAGCCCCCACTTTAGGGTGATGTTCGGATACTTCGTCACCCCGGGCAGCTTGCGCACCGTGGTGTTTTCACCGCCCTCGCGATATTCGATCTGGTCCGTATTGGCCCCGAAACCGCTACAGTCGCTAAAACCCGCCTGCTTTATGCCGTCGATCTCGACGACAAAATTAAAATTACGATACGGATCTTTTCTTTCTGCCATAATATTTCCTCCTCGCCTTTATCTTAAGTTTCGCTCACTTCGGAACCGCCTTGCCAGATGCCGATACGGACGACGATGAATTCAGCCGGATAGGAAGGCCGTACACCGATTTCGATATTCAGCCGACCCAACGCTTGCTCGCTAAATGGATTCAGTACTTCGTCGATGCGTATATAGAATGCATCTTCCGCTGTTTTTCCAAACAGCGCACCATCGCGCCACTGTTTTATCAAGAATGCTCGTATGGTGCGTTTCAGCTTCTCCCATAGCGCCAAATTATTTGGTTCGAACACCGCCCAACGGATACCTTCCTGGATGGACTCTTCCAGGAACAAAAACAATCGCCTGATGTTTACGTATTGCCAATTTATATCCGTTGCTGTAGTGCGGGCACCCCACACCACGGGGCGACCACCGGACTGAAATACGCGAATAACGTTGATACCCAGCCTCTTGTTAAGCTCCCCTTGATCAATGTCACTCATCATCGTCTCGACACTCAGCGCACCATTGACTAATGCTTCGGTACCAGCCGGCGCCTTATGCACGCCACGGCTATTGTCGATACGCGAATAAATTCCGGCCACATGCCCGGATGGCGGCACCAACACCGGAGTATCCCCAGAGTAGGGCATGACTCTAAGCCAGGGATAGTAAAGTGCTGCATAGCCGGACTTGCTATCAACACTGCCTCGTTGTTCTTCTATGCTCCCACCGCCAAAGAGAGGCACACCTCGCCTGGAATCAAGAATCGCGAATCGATCTTGCAAGTTTTCGCAATGTGCAATCATCGCTTGTTGAACCCCGTCTTCTGGTCGATCCGGTATGGCTATGATATTGATGTCATCAATCGCCTCCAGCAATCTCAATGCCTCTATGTAGTCCAGTTGTGTTAGCGCTTGGTTGTCCTCGTTTGCACCTCCAGTAAGTTGCTGCTCCGTGTAATCCCGAGGACGATTATCGGGTGGCAGCGTCGTGTTGGGTGGTTCCACAGTGGCGGCTATGACGCGACGATCTGGATCACTATTGATGATTGACGCAAAGTACCGCGGATGGCCAGGATCCATGGACAATTTTCCATAGCCTGATGACGATGTATATGTGCCCTGCTTTACAGTTAACTTAAACTCTTGGGACACAACCTTTACATCGTTAGCTGTAGCCTCCAAGTTGAAATCCTTGGCCAATTTTTTCTTGAGTACCACGCGATAGGTAAGCAAAATGGGCGAGATACGTTCGACACTCACTCTCTGCACAATCTGAGTGTCTTCGACTGCCGGAGGGGGCGCGCTACCCGTCTGGACTTGGGAAAATTTGATGACGCTTCCGCTCGCTAGCATTGCCCCATCTTCGACTCGTACGGTATCGTCTATGCTAGCCCTTAAGCTGGCTAGCCGCACACTTGCATTGTCTGCGGAAACATAAGCGTTAGCCAGATTATCTCTCAGACGAATAAGGCCGTCTTCGACAAGTAGTACGGCAGCCGTATCCGTTTTTCCGTTACCATTAATCACAATGGTGTTGCCTGGAAGGAATTTGGCCGCGTTAGCAACGGCAGCAGTTGTCACTTGGATAACGTTACCCGATGCATTGTCCACTGCTGCTATTGGCCGAAAGAGTTTGGTGTTCACTGCATTGTCCTCGGCGACGGTTACCGTGATCGGTTGGGTGCTATTTCTACCTGGGTAACGCGCTTGTACCCGGATTGTTTTTTTGGCGCTACTTTTGCGGTCTTCTAAAACCCAACTGTCAAACTTGCCATTGCTGACGCGCACGACATAACAAACCTTCCCGCCGTTTTCAAAGAAGCCTCGCACCGCATACCAAAGATAAAACCCATCCAATGGCTCTTTACCGAACTGCTTAAGAAAGGCATCCCAACTGGTAATTTTCGTGGGTTTGTTCAATGGCCCGTCGATGGCAGGGCCTAAAAATGCCGCCGTGGATGTACCAACCCCCCCGATCGGCGCCCCTGGCGTAAATTCCTCGATATACACACCTGGATAGGTGACCTGAATTGCCATAATACATCCTCCCTCATTATTAACTGATTACGGAAATACAATGTCGTACTCGCCACTCGGCGAGGGGACACCTACAACGTCCTTAAACTTTTCACCCAATCCAATCGCTCGCGCTCTTAGCACATATGGCTTGCCTTGCTGAAGGGATGTAAACACAAACTGCCCCAACTCATTTGTCACCTGCGTCTCTCCCGTTTCATCAACCCGCACCCACGCGTTGACAACAGGTTTGGCATTTGCAAGTGGGCCATGGTTCGCATGCAAAACCCGCCCCCCGACCAGCACTCGCTCATCGGCAGTCGCAATTTCGCTTCCTTGTTGATAACGAGTGGTTAATGTCGTAACGGCTGCCGATCTTGCAATAATGCCGTTAAGATCCATCGCAATAGTTACCACTAAATTAAAGTAAGGCCGTGGCGGTATTCCCAGCGCCGACCAAAACTCGCCCATGTTCCTACCAGCATCTAATTGCGCAACCATCGTGGGCGGTGCGTAAATCTGCCCACTTACACTTAACCCACCTGTAAGAGTAGGTTCAAGATAATCTTCAGGTATCGTGGGAAAGCTGCTCAACCATGCGAGTGCTAGCGCAAGTAATTCATGCTCCTCTTTCACCTTATCCTCGCCTGTCTTTTTCGACCATGCCGTCACCAAATAAGAACAGTCCACACGCAAAGGCGGCTTTTTTTGCGTGTATTCATTGTTCACCTGAGTCACGAAAGGCACAGGATCGCGCAACGTACGGTTCTCTTTCACTTCGTACAAAAAGAGATTGACGGCTTTATTATTTGGACTCGCGGGAGGTAAATTGGGTTTCTCAGGCGTCAGAAATTCCGAATCTATCGCCCCTTCGTAAAGCAGTGCTTTAATTGTTGTATCTAATTTTTGAAACATGGCTGCCGTTTAATTTATAAGTTAGTATTTCTTGGTAAGTCATAAAATAATTTTTGCACTGCAATTTGGATACCTTGCGCTGTCTTAATCATCAGCATAAATAACTATTTGGATATTCTCTATTGGCAACCCAGATTTTTCTGCAAAATAACGTGCTCGCTCAATAAGCTCCGTCTTACTGACAGATTGTCCTCTTGCATCAAGGATAAGAGTCTGATTTTTTATATCGTAAGGAAGTGTTGGATTACTTCTTTTTTTGCCAACACCTCTACCGAGACCTCTTTGCTCAATTTGCTTCTTAATATTTTTTGCCTGGCCCGATCTTTTCCCTTTTTTGGTGAGATCAATGTTCTTAGTTTCGACTGAAAGATTACTGGCAACCTCAAAATCTGAAACTCCTGCTCCTTTTGGCCACTTCATTATTTGATCCGTGGGATCTTTAATTTGTTTTACTTTTAGTCCACTTATTCGACCTACTTGTGGTTCAACATCTCCTATAGCGGAATATATATGTGCCATTTCACCCTCCGTTTGTTTACCTCCTTTTCCTCGACCGATATCCTTCGGACGTTCTTTATTTTCAAGACGTTTTGCATTTGCAATATATTCTTTTGCTTTTGTTGGGTCCTTTGCTTTAGCCGCTTCTTGGTGCCACATATCTATGAGTTCTTGTCGAGTTGAGGAATCCATTTCGAAAAAAACTGGCTCTCCAGATGGTAATGCCTTTGTCTTAGCTTTAGCTTTTGTCTTAGCTTTAGCTTTTGGCTTAGTTGTTGGTTTGGATTGTAAGGCAGGTTTGTTGGACAAGGAACCTTCTGTTAATGGTTTTGGTGACGCAACCTCCAAAGCATGAGAGCGACCTGGGATGGCACTATCCATTCCCGATGGAGCTGATTGAGTTTCTGCTGCAGTTTTAGACCCCTCCGTCACCGGCTCATATTTTCCTGTTTTTTCATTCAAAGATACGTCAATCGTCATTTCGCCAGCGGAAGCTTTTTTCTGGCCCTCTGGTGGACCCCTTTTAGAAGGTAGCGGCTCGGGTGGTAGCACTTCCCCCTTACGTGCACGCGAGGTGGCTTTGGGCCCAGGGATGGCAGCACGGTTAGTTGCTGAACCAATCGCATCGCCCAATGCCTGGAAGAAGATTTGTTGCCAAGCAATATCGCCGCTTTCATCGAAGAACATTGATTGGAGTTGTTTCTTCACGGTAACAGTATAACTTTCTCCGTTCGTACGACCACGTACACTCTCGTAACCGCTCTTGATGAAGGTCTGTAGCATTGCCGTACCTTTCGCAATGGCCATTTCTTTGAAAGTCTGCTTAGCAAACAATTGCCGAAGCGTTGACACGGCAAACTGTTTTAGTTCTTGCTCCGGAATTTTTTTAAACTCAAATAGGCCAACTTCGCCAAGCTGTTTAGCGAAGTCCTTACCACGTGAGAATCGAGATAAGCCTAGAGTTAAAGCACTAATACCTACATTTATGACTGCATCAACAAAAATCCCCTCCCAGTCAATTTCCCTTATCATGCCAAGGTAAAGCTTGCTAGCTTGTTCTGAAGCCTCCTGAGTAGCTGCATAGGCAGCGCCAGCGCCAGCGGCAACCAAGGTGCCAGAACCAGCAGTTAAGACTCCGACCGCCACTCCACCAGCAAACTTCAACCCCTGCAACCCAGTAATAAACCCTTGGGTAGTGAGATCCTGACGTTCCTGATAGCCACGCATAGAGCGGACACGCTGGTCGACCTGATTTTCCGCCTGACCTAGAACATCTACGGCCTGGCGGTATTGTGCTTGTTTAAGCAAGCTCTCTCCGCGAGCAAGTAAAGATGCTGCACCATTACTTGGTGGGATGTCTGAGGTGAAAAGATTGCTCAGTCGATGAATGACAGGAAATTCTTTACGTAAAGCTATTTGCTCTTCAACGAACGCATTTACAACTACCAAACGTGTATTGATATGGTTTTTGTATCCAGTCAGAATGTCATAAGCGATGTCTACGCGAGCTGCTGGGATGTAAACTCCGCCGATCGTGGCGTTTAGTTCCACTACCTCGGTGGATGACACGGCCCCTTGTGGGTTTGGTTCAGTTTTTTCAAGGCGCGCCACTCCAACACCCGTTGCACCACCAACCGCTACATGCCCACTTCCTGTCACTGCCTGTGTCGCGGCTGCTTCCGCTGCTCCTTCATGCGGTCCATTTGCGTCCAAAGAGGGCGTCGCACCACCTCGGGATTGCTGCACCACATGCGCCAGCTCATGGGCAATCAACCGCTTGCCATCTGTGGTCCCCGGAGCAAAACGTCCCTCGCTAAAAACGATGTTATTGCCAAAGGTATAAGCTTTAGCGTTCAACTCATCCGCTGACTGCGCGGCACAAGCATTCGTATGCAATCGCGCCTTACTGAAATCTTCACCAAAACGTTGATCCATCTCACCGCGCAATCCCACCGGCAATGACGTACCCCCGCCAAGAGAATTGATTAAGTTGCTAACGGAGCTATTGCCTGCTCTACGCTGCAGCGACATCACATTTTCCTCCAACTCCACGCCCGCCTTGGCACCTTGCGGACACGTGCCACGCGTAGCGTGATTCCCTTGGTGCTGTTGCTTTGCTTGGGCTGGTGCGCGTGTGGTCATGCTTGCTCCGTTTGCATTGGATTGTTCATACGGTCACCCCGCTGGGCCTCGCGTGATATTGGCCAATAGAAAGTGAACGGCCTAATTTGTCGAATTCCCGATTTGCCGCATGAATCACATGGTGCATCACAATCGGACTACTTTGCGATGCAGCTAGATACGCTGCGCTGAGCGCGATGTTCTTGATGCTGCCGCCACTCACTTTGATTTCGCGCGCAATAAACTCCAGATCCACTTCGTCGGCCAATGGTACATTCGCAGGCCAAATGCTGCGCCAAATGCGTAGGCGTTGCATATCGTCCGGGAAGGGGAAATAGACAGAGAATGCCAGGCGGCGCATGAAGGATTCATCCATGTTGTCACGCAGATTAGTCGCAAGGATGGCGAGCCCGTCGTATTGCTCCATCTTTTGCAGCAAATAGCTGACTTCAATGTTGGCATATCGGTCATGGGCGTCGCTCACATCGGTGCGTTTGCCGAACAGGGCATCGGCCTCGTCGAAAAATAGGATTGCATTGGCGTGCTCGGCAGCGGTGAATATTCTGTCCAGGTTCTTCTCGGTTTCGCCGATGTATTTGCTGACCACGCCCGCCAGATCAATCTTGTACAGATCGAGCCCGAGCTCGTTGGCGACGATCTCAGCGGCCATGGTCTTGCCAGTACCTGATGGCCCAGCAAACAAGACATTGATCCCCTTGCCATAGGAGAGCTTCCGCCCGAATCCCCATCCATCGAGCACTTGTTGCCGGTGGATGTATTGGGCACAGATCTCTCGCAACTGTTTGTCTGCATCTTCAGGCACTACCAGATCACACCAATCACGCCTGGGCTCGATATGCAAGGCCAGCCTGGCAAGCAGGTGTCGCGTTTGTGCCTTTGCAGATGAAGATAGGTGGTTACTCATGAGGGCGTTCTTCTCTGTCGTGCTTGCAACAGCCCACGGCACTACTGATCCTGTCTTTGCTGCATCCTGAATTTGTACAAAGTTCAACCGATAGCGCTGCGCGAGCATAGATATCAATTCTTTGTCTGCAGAGACCCCGTTTTGACTCAGGCACTGCTGCCACCAATATTCGCGCTGCGCGATCGCAGGTGTTGAGAAGTGCAATGTCACCACCCCCAGTGGCTTGATGGAGGCTGAAACCCATGCAGATTCGCTTTCTATGACAAATGGAATAGCTGTGTTACGGAGCGCAAGCCACAGCGCATCGTAATTCCTGGACTCTGATGATTCGGCCTTTGGAGCGATGCACTTGACGTGCAGGAGCGCTCCCCGCAGCCATGCTTCTCGCACCGTTGCTTGCAGCATGTCGTCGGTTACCGGGGACGTTATAGCGCCGTGCCGGGTTAAATCCACCTGGAGCACACGCATATCCAACGTAGAAGCCAGCAATGCTGCGGCTTCCGCCTGCCCGCAGTCGGCTGGTCCTTCAAAGCTCAGCCTGATTGATGACTGTGGCTGGATCGCTGCCACGGCTTGCAGCCGCTGACGCATCTCGTCAGCCAACAGTTGGTCGTTCTGATACTCGGATGCGTTCACCATGCGGCAGAAATGTGCCAACCTCGTATCCATGCTGTCGTCGAGCAATAAGAAGCGCACGATCTGCTCATCCAGCCGAAAGAAGCGTGCAAGCAATGGCGGGTTCTGGTGGTGCGGATCGGCGAAGACTTCGATTAAGCGATGGCGAACTAATGGTGCATCAGACGCGAAGCGTTCGCGCTGCCGGAGCTTTTCCCCTGCCGATGCACAGAGAATATTAAGTGAGAGGTCGATGCCAGGTCGGCGCTTTGTCACATCGTCTTGCAGGTAGGCGTATAAACGCTCGTAGCGCAGGTCGATCTCCGGCGCAAGGCCGATGAGAATGACATCCAGATCAAGGTCAGTTAGCCCGTACACGCGCTGCAACCACAACAAGCGGCGCAGGCTTAATGAGTTGGTAGATTCGACAGTATCGTGTGCCTCTATGCTCAGCGAAAGAAACGGCTCTCCGGGTACACGACCGAATGCCGCAACGACATCGGCCGGCGTGATGGCAAGTCCACGATACAGATCACCCGCGGCGCGTGCTGCAAATACCCGCTCTGCTGCATTGACTGCAGCAGCGAGGCGCCGATCCAGTCGCTGCAACATAGGCAGCAGGCTGGTATAGCTTTCTTCGTACACGCTTTCTGACTCAGGATTTTGGCTTGCCGCTTCTGTCGTGCCGGATAGCTGCTGGCCTTCAACCTTGTCCGCATACCCATCATCAACACCAGCCACCGCGAGCATAGGGTCGCCGGTGTGAAGATGACTCTGTCCGTTCCCGTCTACAGACTGTCGCTTTTTTTTGTTGGTATGCACGTATAAATCCCTTTATTGAGGGTAGTATGGTCTTTACTCAGCGGCCTTCAACGGCCAGTTCATCAAGGATCTTTTCAATATAAAAACAAAAAAGCCTTACTGCCAGAGATACTTAGTATTAAATACTTTCGGCAGTAAGGCTATCTTACAATAAGCTGTTTAAACAGTTCAAACCGCTTAAACAGCTTAGGGAGACCCTGTTACTTTGCGTCCCCTGATCACTCAGGGTTTGCCCTTATCGTGATGCATTTATTAATAATAGTTGACTGTGTGACGTGTGACGTGTGACGTGTGACGTGTGACGTGTGACGTGTGACGTGTGACGTGTGA
>CAZBCT010000001.1:115791-115907 GCA_964490485.1 uncultured Candidatus Brocadia sp.
CGTGTGCAGTATAGCAAGAATAGTATTTTTTACAAGCAAAAAATAAAAAGTATTGTAATAGTTGTAACACTTTAGTTTTTTGAAAAATAGCCCCGTAGGGGTGAAATGTTTATAGA
>CAZBCT010000002.1:0-86726 GCA_964490485.1 uncultured Candidatus Brocadia sp.
CTAAAACAGTTTATACTATTTTTTTGGAAGCGGATAAAAAAAATCTTTTTACAACAGAAAGCGTGAATTTCATCGGAAATATCCAGCCAGTCCGCGAAAAGACACTATATCAGTTCGATTTTGGTGATGGCATGAGGAGCGACTGGTTACATGAACCCGAAACAAGCCATAGGTATTTAAATCCGGGAATCTATAATACCCGGTTAATGGCGAAAATTGGAGACGAATTGATTCGAAGTAACAATGTTACCATTACGGTTGAGATGGCCAGCATCAGGGTGTTTCTTGAGGCAGAACCAACTCATACCGAACCAGACCAAACGGTTACTTTTAGGGCAAACCTTGGACCCACTATCGAAAAAGCTGAGTACCGGTTTATTTTTGGCGATGGCGGAGTGAGGGATTGGTCCCATGAGGCTATGGCAGAGCATACATACTCAGAGCCTGGAAATTACCACGCTTATGTGGTATCTCGTATTGATCAAAAAAACGTATCAGAGAGTAACCCCGTTATTGTCAGGATAACAAGGTATTCTCCAGATGGAAAACTTTGGGCCGGCATATCTGCAGGATTGCTTGCGCTTTTTGGAGGCGGCGGCTATGTTTTTTTGAGGATGAAACGGTTGAGGAAAACAGATAAACATTTTAAACAGACGATTCAGGTTAGACCTCACAAGGATATGGGTCTTCAGCACATTGAATCAGATGTTTCTGTCCAAACAGGTTTTGAAGTGCAATTGAAGTCAGTGTTAGATTCCGGCAAGCAGGATATTGAAACAAAAGACCATTTGATTATCGAAGAACAGGAGGAACCATGAACCAACCACCGATTACCTTAAACCATTTTTTTTCTTTCCATGGAAAAGAATTACCACAAAACAGCTTGTCCGGGATAGAGTCAAATGAAAAAATATCTTCGCTGAAA
The DNA here is from genome assembly GCA_964490485.1 of uncultured Candidatus Brocadia sp. GTDB lineage: Bacteria > Planctomycetota > Brocadiia > Brocadiales > Brocadiaceae > Brocadia. Next base: position 926 of record CAZBCT010000002.1, read on the forward strand.
GAAGCGTTTTCAAGAGAAGCGAAAGGAATCAAGTGGTCTGTGGCGTTTCGTGAAATGATAAAGAAGATTGAGGATTTATTAAATATCGGTGTACCGGATATTATGGTAAAAGCCTGGAATAAATACTCACTGCTTCTTAAATATTCAGACAAAAAAAAATATTCTCCCGATGAAACCTTCCTGGTGCCACTGGCCGAGCACACAATCAAATCTGAACATCACCCATACCTGGAAATACTGATAAACAACAAGCCGGTGGGAAAGATGGTATTTGATATAAATATTGCACTTATGCTTGAAGGGATAATTCTGAAAATTCAGGATGGAAAGATTAAAGAAATACTCACGGGTTCTTGCAAAGGGAAAGGAACTATCAAACACGGAGATTTTGTAATCTTTGAAAAAGCAAGCGGGCCAATTTCATTGCCTGGCACACTGGATCTTGGTGATGGTCTACCCATCAAACCGTAGTCCAGCATGGCTTCATTTTAATCAATAGTGGGCAATAGGGGCAGACATTCATATATAACGGCGATAACCAAGCCGCAGATAGAGGCGTTGATAAACAAGGGGATTCTGCAGTTAGGGTTGTTTGAAGAAAAGCTCTGCGCGGTAAAGAATGAGGGGATTCGGTATATTCTGAGGCGCAATCCGATGAGGGCAGAAGAGATGGCAAAGACACGCAGGGCAAAACTCCAGAGCATCGAAAAATATATTGAGAAGAAGAACAGCTATCTCAGAGATCATCCGAAGGCATCAGTATTGAAGGCGCTGGATGCAGCGAAGGGGAAGCTCGGGAAACTGAGGCTTGCGGGGTGGGCACAGATAAAAGACGAGGCGAGGACGCTGAAGATACAGAGCAATGAAGAAGCATTCAAGGAAGAATCGTATCTTGACGGCTGTTATGTAATCAAGACCGATCTGAAGGAGAACGAGGCGAACGCCGATCTGGTACACGACCGGTACAAGGACTTGTCTGAGGTAGAGAAGGTGTTTCGGGAGTGCAAGACGGTGAATCTTGAGGTGCGTCCCGTGTACGTGAGAAAGGAGGAAAGCACGCGAGGGCATGTGTTTGTGGTAATGCTTGCGTACCTGACAACCCGCAGTCTACGCGACGGTGGAAGGAGGTCTCGAACAATTGGCGACCATTTGTTCAATGAAAATGAAGGTGAAAGGCCAAAAGGCGCGTTGTCAGAAGATACCGCGTCCACGGCAACAATTACGAGAATTATTAGAGGCATTGCAGATAAAGTTGCCGGAGGCACTACCAAGCCGGAACCTACGAGTAGTCACGAGAAAAAAACTTCCTGTTCGCCATAAAAGCCAATAAATATAAGGCTTTTCCGATCTTTTTGTTTTTTACCTTGGGGTGAACATCCGTTGTAATTCACAAAATCATTCTACCTCCTCGTATATCTTGCCCCGTAATAGTATCTTTCAAAATATATTTTCACATTTTTAGCAAAAATTTTTTATCATTAACCGGATTTCCTTGTTATACAAGACTCACAAGCTAATTTACAGAGACATGAAGTTTTTGTGCAACTAACCCGAGCTTAATCAAATAAAAGAAACATATAGCATTATGAGAAACGTTTCGCTGTTGAAACAACAAAGAATATCTCATGGTTATTGATAATCTTTTCCGACTCGTTCGGGTTAGGAGGAATGATCCCTGCTTGTTCAATGAACAGACAGAAAAGCATTCCACGAAATCGGCACGTCTGTCTTTCGTGGAAGCAGAAGTTCTTTGTTTTCAAATGATTTCCAGTCTTGTGCGTGTTTTTTACAAAGCAATGAATAAATGCCTGCATGGCGAATGAGACGGAAACAGAATGGAGGCTAAAGAATTACCGGGAAATCTGCAATTTGCATATTGGTAATAATGCTACGAAATCTTGATGTGCTCCCTACGCCTAAAAAACAAAGGTTGTTTTTTTATTACAATGTTGTATAATTAATACAACACGAAAGGAGAAGGGAATGAATAAAATAAAAATATTTGGTGAGTTTTTTAAGACGCGCAGAATAGCTATCAAAAAGACCCTTAGGCAGTTTTGCATTGAAAATGGATTGGACCCTGGCAATATAAGCAAGTTAGAACGGGGCTTACTGTCACCACCTCAAAACAGAGAGAAGCTTGAGGAATACGCCGGCTATCTCAAAATTAAGAAGGGGTCAGATGATTGGTATACGTTTTTTGATTTGGCAGCCGCAGAAACAGGAAGGATTCCGGAAGATATTATGACGAAAGGAAAGATAGAAGATAAACTTCCCATACTTTTCAGAACACTACGAGGGCAAAAGGTATCAGATGAAAACCTTGAGAAATTAATCAAAATTCTTAGAGACGCGTAGATATGTCAAATGAAAATATTATAAAGGCGCCTATTTTTCCCTATGACGAAATCCGTAATCACGCAGACCACTTCTTAATACAATACCACCCAGGCATGGAAATACCCATTCCCATTGAGGAGATTGCTGAATTTCAAATGGGTCTTAATATAGTCCCAATTCCAGGATTACTTCGAGCTTTTGATGTAGATGGTTTCACATCAAGTGACCTATTTAATATTTATGTTAACCGTATTCAAGATGAAGACATTTCGTTACAAGAAAATTGGGATTTTGCGTGGGATTTGATTGCTGCTCAATTAGCCAAAGAATTTGAAGTATCACCCGAAGTTATTGAGAAACGTTTAAGCAAAGATAAAGTTATGGATATGTACCGCTAAATGAATCATAGTCAAATCGTTCAGTCGGGGTTATGGCTCATGGCTGGTTAAATCTTGAAGATTGAACCACATATTTTGAAGGTACTTCTGATTTTAAACCCGTGCGAAGGAGCGTAATCATGCCAAATGTCCTGGTTCAATCGGGGACGATTGAACCAGCGAAAAGGTTGTTAAAGAATAGAAAGAGAAATTATGCGGATGCATTCCTTTGTAAGTGTATTTTTATCACTTCCGCCTTGCCAATTTGAACTTGCTTTTAAATTTCTAATGTTTCATAATACAAAAACCAGATACCTTACATTTGCTGCTTCAATGACACAACTTTATATGTCATTTATGAGTGAAGTAGTTAATATATGAAACGAGAGTACAGCCTATTCATCAAAGATATATTTCAGGCTATAGATAAAATTGAATCTCTTCCTGATACTAAAGTTCTTAAAAACGAGGCTATAGAGGCAATCATAAAGAGTCTCGGGATAACAAAGGCAGCTTTTTTTATCAGGGAAAACATATCCCAAAAAACAGACTATCTTGAAATAAAGAAAAAGCTGTTTGGCAAAAAAACAGCCGCTGAATTTTGTAAAGAGATCTCCAAGTGGAAAATGAAAGGGAAAAGGTAGGCAAAATCTTTTCGTGCAGTTGTGACATGTTACTCACAAAACACGCGAAAATGTTAAATTAATAAATCGTATGAAAAAACTTCTCTTAAAAATGTCTGCATACAAACTAGTTTTTATATCAGTAATTTTTCTGGTAATTTTTTCGTGTGGGTGTGTTAAGAAGGATGAAAAGGAGATAAGGATTGGGGCGATATTACCATTAACAGGTTCATCGGCTCAATATGGAAAATGGATACAAGAAGCCTTAGAATTAGGCAAAGAAGAGATAAACTCAGCTGGGGGTATTAATGGTAGAAGGTTGGAAATAATCTACGAAGATGATCAAGCAAACCCAACCCTCGCGGCAAATGCTATGCGGAAACTCATTAACGGCGATAAGGTTCCTTTAGTGTTTGGCTCTTGGGCTTCATCTTCCGTTCTCGCACAAGCTCCCATTGCGGAGCAAACCCATACAATTTTGATGGGAGAAGCAATTTCTCCTAAAATCAGAGAAGCAGGCGATTATGTTTTTAGGATACAACCAGATGCACGATACTATCTCAAGAAATTTGCCCCTTTTGTTTATAATGAGTTGGGTTTAAGAAAAATATCCATTCTGCACGTGAACAACGATTTTGGTTTGGATCAGGCCGAAGTATTCAAAAACGAATTTGAAGCACTGGGAGGGGTGATTTTGTCGAATGATAGATTTGAACAAGGGTCGACTGATTTTAAGACTGAACTTGTAAAAATCAAGACAAAAAATCCCGATGGTATATTTTGCCCTGCATATACTGAGATTGCAATAATACTCAAACAGGCAAGAGAACTCAGCTTGCATCAGCAATTCTTGGCAAGTATACCTTTTGAGAATCCAGACATTTTAAAAGCCGCTAGCAATGCTGCTGAAGGTGTTATCTATCCTCATCACTTTGATCCTGATTCACCAGACCCCTTAGTCCAAGAATACCAAAAAAAGTATCTTGCGAAGTATGGGCAAAGGTCTGAAGGATTCGCGGCCCTAGCATACGATGGAATCCAAATTATTTCGGAGGCTTTGAAAAAATGTGGTAACGATGCGCCATGCATTAAAAATTCATTGTATAACGTAAAGGATTTTTTTGGTGTGACTGGTTCGACTACTTTCGATGAATATGGCGACGTAATAAAGTCAATAATTATTAAGACAGTTAAAAATGGGAGATTTGTCAAGTATGAGTAATGATTGTAATAATTTTATACTTATAAGAAGCAGATTCCAACCATTTACAAAATTTCATACAGAAACAATTCAGTATGCCCTCACGAATAATAAACAAGTTGCTTTATGCATTATAAGAGATTATGAAACAATAAGTAGGTTTCATAGAATGTCTCCTGACGTTAGTGATGTTGACTTGAGACATCTTCCAATTTTTAACCCTTTTAGTTCTTGGGAAGTTTCATTTCACATTATTTCATGTTTACAAAAAAAATTTCCTAATTGTAGTATTCCTATAATTATTTCTCCTTTAAAGTTTTCTGAATTAATCGACCTAATAACATCTGACAACAATAAAGTTATCCCACAAGATTTGTGGAAATTTATGAAATCTCATAATTGTGATCAAAAAACTTTTAATCAATGTAATATAATAGAGAACTTAGGTAGAATTATTTCTAATATCGTTCGTGATAATATGCCTTCGGTTTATGATTTCAGTTGGCTTTTTGGAATGTTTGATTTGGAAGATGTAAATGACTGCACAAAAGTGTCAGAATGCGTATCAAAACAACCAAAGCAATATAAGCCAGATAATTTGCCGAGTTATAAATTCCATGATTTAACTATAGGATTATATGGACAATTTATGCTTTGGATTTATATACAATTTGTTGAGGTATATATTAATCCTCAATACAATTGGAGATCTAAATGGCCGCTTCAAGCACCAAATGAATTGCACAAACTAGATTTTCTTTCTACAGAAAAAAACAAATTAGAAAAACTTCTTGAAAATTATGTAGACAATAAAAATGAATTTCAAAAGTACAAAGATAAAGTTACATCGACTGTAACAAATTTACTTGGAAGATTTGATGATATCCCTTCATATGAACGAGATGTCTTATTAAACTTTACTAGATTTATAGAGTTAGCAAATACATCAATAAAAGTAGTAGAATAATACATGCTTCGTTGGATTATTAGAGACAACTTAATAAGATTATACGATATAAGTTCTGTTATGCTTTTTTCGGCTTCTATTAATATTATTACTTGGGGATTAACATTAAAAAACAATAGGCTTATATTCCTTTTGTTGCTTATAGGGAGTTTTCTTTCATTAGCTTATAGTGGATGGTGTTTTTATTGGCTTTGCAAAGAAGTTGGCAAGTATATTGATAGTGCTATGGGGATAGAAAATGCTGCCATTAATAAAATTAAAGACGGCGGTATTTCTTTTAATTTTCAAATACATTTTATTTTTGCAATATCTTTTTTTATTCTGGGAGTAGCTTGTTTTTCCTTATTTGTGAGTTATAAAGAAAATGTCCAATAATCTAAAACAACTAGAATTAACCAGTAAAAACAAGTTAAAACTTTTTGAGCTAATGAGATATGCTTATTGCAAAAAATACATGAATGAGATTGAAAGTTTGTTAGAAAAATCAGGCATAAATATTCCAACAAAAAATATAAATCGGGAACAAGAAAAATATTTATATAATTTCATAAATAAAGAAATACTTGATTGGGGTGACACATCTTTTCATCTTAAAAATAGGATCCAAGATATTAATGATTTAATAGAAATAAGGCCAGAATTAGAAAGTAAAAAAGAAAGTATTTTAAACATTATCAAGAATAAAGGTTACTTACTTAGTATTTTACCTCTCAATTTATTTATGCCTGAAGAGGTTCTTTTGCAATTTATTCCTCCCAATGATTTTTCTGTACCACATCCTCTTAAGGATATTGACCCGTACGGTATTGCTTCTCCAAATGTCAAAATAATAAAAAATAGCATATGGATTGCATCTAAAAAGTTCGAACACACAGTTTTAATGAATATTCATGGACACTGTCCTATTGGTTGTAGTGACTGCTACAAATCTTTTTATGTCAGAGAAAAGGGACATGAAAACGAACTCGGAGCTGGAGATCCTTATGAGAAAGTACCGAAAAAATTAAAACATCAAACTAAATATCTAGTTGAATGGTTAAACACAAATCCCCAAATATATGATGTAATTATAAGTGGCGGTGAACCATTTTTAAGGCAAAATAATCACATAAAAATATTGTTAAATGAATTTAGAAACGCAAGGTACCTAAGAATATTGAGATTTTGTACAGGTGTTATATTTCTAGGGCTGCCTTTTAGGATTGATGATGAATTGCTTGACATAATTAATGAATTTACAGAAGATACTGACACAAAGATAACTTTTCAGACACATATATCTAATCATTTACAAATAAGTCCAGAAGCAGTATTGTCAGTCAAAAAAATTAAAAAAAGAGGTTTTAGCATTTACTCACAAACTCCAATAAAGAAAGGAATAAATTTCTTTTTGGACGATCTTGAAAAAACTATATTTTATTTTAGAGAACTTGTAAAAAAACAATTTCTTATTGGTGTTGAACCATATAAATTTATTGTTGATATGCATCCAAGAACTTTGGCTTATTATATTCCAATCGAAGCATTAATTAAAGCTTATGGTCATTTATTTGACTCTCACAATATTCCTGAATTGGAAAGGCCGAAAACTTTAAGTATTCTCAGCAAACAAGGGAATCTTGTGTTATCATCACATTCTTTATTTGCCATGAAAAAAGAGGTTGATTACAGTAACAAACTTGTAAAATACCGAATACCTAAACTTACACTAAATAATGAAATGACTAGTATTGAAGAATTTTATTATACAGAACCTCTGTCTCAGTTGAATGAAGATCCTGATAGCCTTGAAAAACTTAGGAAAAATTGGTTCAAAGAATAACTTTGGCTTACAGGACAACGCAATAAATATAAGAAGAAAATAATAAAAGAAATGAGGATTTTTACATCAAGAAGGAATTGATGAATGGAATACTTTAAGCATGGAATTAGTTGGCAAAGTTATTGGTTGTTTGTTTTTAGTTATAAGTTAATCATTGGTTTATTTTAAATGTAAAAAGAAGGCAATGAATTGCGGGAGAAAGAAATGGATAAGGTTTTAAAGTTATAGTGAACGTATTAAATAAGTATACTTGCGCCTGTCATTGCGAGGGCGATAGCCCGAGGCAATCTCTAAGGTGTGGATTGCTTCGCTTTGCTCGCAATGACAACTTTCTTTTTGCCGTTTACTATAGATAGAACAGGCGATTCAAAACTTCTTAAAGGGATAAAAGAGTCATTGTGTTTGAAACTTGATGATGAACTTTTCGTAACAATTTAGTTTTTTGAAAAAGTAGGGGCGAAGCATTTGCTAAAATTGTCATGTATGCGTTCATACCCAAACGGGCAAATGCTTCGCCCCTACACGGTGAGTCAGGTATCGCTATTATTGGAATTTTTCAAAAAACTAAAGTGTTACGACTTTTCTTGTTTGGTGGAAATGGCAGAGGATAAACTTGTAATTTATGTACGGTTATAAATGTGAATATTGTGAAGGTATTGTTAAAGAACGATTGGTAAAACAGGAGATTTTTAAGCATAAAACGGGCTTTATTATGCTTGAAGACGTGCCCGCTGGTGTGTGCAACCTGTGCGGCTACCAGTATTATCATTCTTCTATTTTGCAGGGAGTTGATGAGATTGCCAGTGGAAAACGGCAGCCTGAAAGGACAGAAACTATTCCAGTTGGGCATTTGTAATAAAAATCGAAATAGACTGCGGACAATGGACTTTAGACGATAGACGATGGACTTATGAACAAGAAGATCAATCACACAGAGACACGAAGCCGCAAAGGGGAATATAGTTCACCGCAGAGTACGCTGTGGACTGAAGACAGTTGACTATAGAGCTTGGACTGAGGACAAATATTGTAAAAATCCGTTTGACCAGAGGTTTTATTTTGCCGAAAAGTGATAAAATAAGGTTATGAAACATACACAATATTTTTTATTTATCAGACAACGTCCGGATAGAATAATTATCAAAGAAGATTGGATATCAAAAACTATCATTAACGCGATAAAAACCGAAGTTCAAGCTGATGGAAGAATTAGGAAATGGAGTTATATTGAGGAAATTGGGAAATATCTGAGAGTAATACTCATGGAAGACGGAGAAACAGTTCATAATGCATTTTTTGACCGTAACTTTAAGGAGGGGAAAATATGAGAATTCGATATTTTACGGATACAGACACAGCTCTCATTGAATTCTCAAATGCCCCAGTTGGAGAAACAAAAGAAATAACTGAGAATCTCTATATTGACTTGGATGAAAAGGGCAACCTCGTAAGTATGACGATTGAACATGCAAAAGAACAAGCCAATATCTCAGAATTGACGTTTTTGCAAATGGAAAAGAGTAGGGCTTAATACAATAGATATGAGCCGAAGATGCTGGGAAATGAACAAAATACATTTGACTTGAGACGACGGGCGATGGACTGTGGATTGAGGACATTCGCTAGCAAAGTTGCCGGTTGTTTGTTTTTAGTTGTAAGTTAATCATCGGTGTATTTTGAATGAAAAAAGAAGGCATCTTAAAAGAAATTGACACTATTGAAAATCAGCTTATCGAAAAATATAAACCTGAGAAGAATGGACATCAGACTATAGACCATAGACGGAAGACTTTTGAAAAAACGGCAATGAATTACGGGAGAAAGAAATGGATAAACTTTTAAAGTTGGATAGAACAGGTGATTCAAGACTTCTTAAAGAGATAAAAAAGTCATTGTGTTTGAAACTTGATGATGAACTTTTCCTGTTCGGTGGAAAGGATTATTTGGTAATTAAAAAGGTTCAGAGACCCTCTCTCTCCAAGCGTTTTAATGGCCTCTCTGAAAAAATAGAGAAACGATTTAAAAGGGAAGGGTTAAAGGAAGATGTGGTGGCCGAGGCTATTAAATGGGCAAGAAGGTAGTGCTTGATACCAATGTATTTGTTTCAGCGCTGGGTTGGAAAGGGGCATCTCGTGAGATTTTTAAACGCTGCATTGATGGAGATTTAGAATTATTTATTTCTACTGAGATATTTAATGAAATTAGAAGAGTTTTAAATTATCCTAAATTGAAGTTCAGTCAGAATGAAATTGATGGGTTTTTAGATCAGATACTGGAAGTTGGAAATCTAATAGAAACGATAGTTAAAGTAGAAAAAATCAAAGATGACCCGACTGATAATAAATTTCTGGAATGTGCAGCAACTGTAGATGCAAACTACATTATAAGCAGGGATCCGCACCTATTGAAAATCAAAGAATTTGAAGGAATAAGAATTATATCTCCTGATGATTTCACGAAAAAGAATAATGGATAAATCAACCCTTTTAAAACAACTCGACAACATCCCAACCTATTGAAAAACATGAACCCGAAAAGATTATCCTTTTTGGCTCAGCGGCATGGGGTAGAAAAGTAGACGGTTGACCAAGGACTTTACTCTGTATAAGTTGTTAGATTTTGGTTGTTATAGTGAACGACAAACGAAAGTAGTCATTGCGAGGGCGATAGCCCGAAGCAATCTCTAAGGTATGGATTGCTTCGCTCTGCTCGCAATGACCTTTACATGTATACTTATTTAAGACGTTCACTATAGTTGGTAGATTGAGAAGAACGCCTCGCCCTTGGTGATCCTTTTGTAAAAAAAATATTCAAACAGGGAAAAATTCTTTTTGGCTGATTAACATTAGATATTAGACGTTAGACTTTAGACATAGGCCAATGGACTATGTACAAGTGGACTGTCGACATAGGACATTAGATTTTGGTTTTTAGACTTTGTTAAACTGGTTTTTATAGATCGGATGAAAAATGTCTCAGCAAATTAAATACAAAGCTGAAATTATCAGAGAATTGCAGAAGGTTCTCGACGAAGATATGCCAAATAGACTATTGTCTGTAGACTTCTGATGTGAGGCAATGGATTTAAAAGGGGGTGAATAATTATGAAAGTGAGGGTGATCATAGAACCTGATGAAGATGTTTATGTTGCATATTGTCCTGAATTGCCAGGGTGTGTAACCTACGGTAAAACTGAAGCAGAAGCACATGAACATATCATGGAAGCTATTGAGCTTTATTTAAGGCATTCAAAAGAAAAAGTTCCAAAGGATGCAAAGACTTTTGAGGTTGTTGTCTAGTGGGACAAAGACAGCCCAACGGATAAAAAGACTAAAATGGAATTTGGACTATAGACTTTGAGATTGGTTTTTGGATTGGTTGTTTTTAGTTTTTAGTTATATTTTGGTTTATTATTACAATGAAAAAAGAAGGCATCTTAAAAGAAATTGACAATATTAAAAACCAGCTTATTGAAAAATATAAGCCAGAAAAGATTATACTTTTTGGCTCGGCCGCATGGGGTAAAGAGGAAATACATGATATCGATCTCTTCATTGTAAAAAAAGAGGTACCCTATTATGGAGAAGACAGGGTACGAGAATTATACCGCTTACTGGATACCGATGCCCCTGTTGATTATATCGTTTACAAACCGGAAGAGGTTGAAGAACGTATCGCCCTTGGCGATCCTTTTGTAAACAAAATATTCAAAAAGGGAAAAATTCTTTATGGTTGACCCCAGGGTGGTTAATGAATGGCTGGATAAGGCTAACGAGGACTTTGATTTTGCTGATGCCAACCTACGAGAAGAAAGCACTTTTTATGCACAAATCTGCTTCCATTTTCATCAGGCAGCAGAGAAATACCTTAAGACCTTTATTATTGCCAATGATCTTGAATTTGAAAAAATACACAATTTAATTACTCTTCTAAAATCAAGCAGTAAGATAGAATCCTCTCTGTCATCTCTGCTTGAAGCATGTGAGTTTCTTAATACATCCTATATCGACACCCGCTACCCAGTTTACTGGCCAACCAATTATACAAAGGAAAAAGCTTTAAAGGCCAAAGAATCTGCCAAAAAGATTGGAGAAACAATAAAAGAATTATTGAAAAAGGCTGGTTATGTTTAACCAACTCTTTTTAAACGGCATTATTGCTGGCAGTATTTATGCCCTTATTGCACTCGGCTTCACCATTATCTATAAGACTGTCCGTTTCTTTCATTTTGCGCACGGCGTTGTTTATACGGTTGGCGCCTATTGTGCCTATAGTCTTTCCATATCCCTTGGCATAAATCCGATCGTCTCTTTCTGCCTTGCCTCTGCCTTTTCCGCCTTGTTTGGTATTGTTATTGACAGGGCTGTTTATCTCCCTTTAAGAAAAAATAATGCTTCTAATTTAGTTTTAGCCATTGCATCGTTTGGTGTATTTATCGTTATACAAAACCTGCTCCAGCTTATTTACGGGGCGCAGATACTTACTTTGAGAACAGGGGCAGTAAAGGAAGGACATCAATTTTTCGGGGCTGTTATAACGGATATTCAGATACTGATTTTCGTTGTTAGTTGTTGGTTATTAGTGATCCTGTGGTTTACTATGGAAAAGACAAAAATGGGGAAGGCCATACGGGCGGTAGCGGATGACCCTGTGGGTGCAAGTGTTTCCGGGATTTATGCGGAACGGGTTATTCTCTACGCCTTTGGCATTGGCTCTGCCCTTGCAGGAGTGGCGGGAGTGTTAATTTCTTATGAAACAAACATAGAGCCTACCATGGGACTGAATGCAATCCTTAAGGGAATAATTGCTTCCATTATTGGAGGTATGGGGAACATACCGGGTGCTGTCCTCGGAGGCTTTTTCCTGGGCATTGTTGAGAACCTTGGTATATGGAAGATTCAGGCGGGCTGGAAGGACGCGATCTCCTTTGCCATTCTCATAATCTTTCTCCTGCTTAGACCGGAAGGGATATTGGGGAAAAGGAGCGGCAGAGGATAGTTTTTAGTTTTTAGTTTTTAGTTTTTAGTTGTTGGTTTTTTAGTTTTCGGTTGTTGGAATTATTAGGATGGGGGGGCTTTTATGTATAGATTTAAAAAGCTTGAAGTTTGGAAGAAGGCAATGGTTTTCTGTGAATCGATAGTGATTTATTACAGGATAAACTCGCTGAAATTGGCAGACTTCTTCAAGGACTCATTAACTCTGTCAGTGGTAAAGTCGTAGCTAACAACCAACAACTAAAAACAACATGGAATACCTTCTTCACATATTAGTTATTTCGGGTATTTATATTATCCTCACCCTTAGCCTCAACCTTATTGTCGGCTTTACGGGGCTTCCCTCGTTAGGGCATATTGCCTTTACCTGCGTCGGGGCCTATACATCAAGCATGCTTGCCTTAAATTATGGAATTCCCCCATGGATTGGCCTTGTTATAGGTGCATGTATTGCGTCTATTACTGGCCTCATTGTTGGATTTGCAGCCATACAGCTGAAAGGGGACTACCTCGCATTTGCTACCTTTGGACTCGGGGTTATTGTCTATGCGGTGTCGAAGAACTGGGTTGCACTGACACGCGGACCAATGGGGCTGCCAGGGATACCAGGATTTACCATCCCCGGATTTGAGCTTAGACCGGTCTGGGCGTATTTGTTATTGGTTACAATATTCGTTTTTATTACGGCATTTATCATAAACAGGATTGTACATTCCCCGTTTGGAAGAATCCTGAAAAGCATCAGAGAGGATGAATTAGCGAGCCTTTCCATAGGAAAGGATATTAACAAATATAAGCTCATGGTTTTTGTCATAGGGGCATTTTTTGCGGGTATTGCAGGGAGTCTTTACGCTCATTATATCACATTCATAGACCCTTCAAGCTTTACGCCTATGGAATCGATTACGGTGCTTTTGATGGTTGTCTTTGGAGGCATGGGAAGTATGAAAGGTTCTTTTCTCGGCGCCTTAGTCCTCGTTATATTTCCGGAAATGCTGAGGTTTCTTGGTATGCCGGGTTCTTTTGCAGCGCCGCTCAGGCAGATGATCTATGGGCTGCTCTTAATTATTTTGATGATTAAAAGGCCGCAGGGAATCATCGGGAAATATAGGTTTTGAGTTCGTAGTATTACGTTCTAAAAACTTCTTTTTTTAGAAAGTTTTTTACCTCCCCTTTGTCGCCTCCTTGCAAAGGAGAATATTGAAAAGGCATTTATCTTACCTCCCCTTCATCCCCTCCTTACGAAGGAGGGGAAAGAGGGGTGGTTAATTCGGTTGCGGCTATGCTGCGTTAGGAAGCATTGATTTTGAATGCAATATTTTACAATAATTAGGTTTATATAATATTCTTTTCTCAAATTTATCACTACTCATATTTACATTATAGCCCTGTAAGGGCAAAACGCGAATAGGCAGGCAATTTATTGCCTGTTTAATTAAATCAAACAAATAAAGTCCCGTAGGGACGATTGAGCAAAAAGGATGGCCTATGGCAAATACCTATATAAATGTGCTCATCCATACCGTTTTTAGCACTAAAAATCGAGAACCCTTGCTTTCTTCTTCATTGCGTGAACGACTTTATCCATATGTTTGCGGCATTGCAAGAGGGAATGGCCTAAAGATTCTTTGCATAGGTGGGACTGATAACCATACCCATCTCTTATTGTCGTTGAATTCAACTATTTCGATTGCCAAGGCAATACAACTAATTAAAGGCGGTTCATCGAAATGGATTCATGAGACATTTCCAGAACAGAAGCTATTTTCATGGCAAGAAGGTTACGGAGCATTTAGTATAGGCATTTCAAATGTAGATGAAACAAAGAAATATATTGAAAATCAAGAACGACATCATAGCAAGGAAAGCTTTTGTGATGAGTATCTGGGGTTTCTCAGAAAAAATAATATAAATTTTGATGAAAAATATCTTTGGGGATAATAGCATGATGATTTTCGTTCATTCGTCCCTACGGGACGAATTTTATTACAGCATTACAATACAGGCAATAAATTGCCTGCCTATTCTCGTATGCCCCTACAGGGCAAAAAATTGCTAATAATGTGCTTTCCAAGGAGAGGATGAGTGAAAGTCTTCCAATTATTTGTTACAGTATGGAAATCCTTCAAGTAAAAAATTTGATTAAGACCTTTGATGGGATACATGCCGTTGATAGCCTTTCCTTTGACATTAAAAAAGGGACTATTACAGCCCTCATTGGACCAAATGGTTCTGGCAAGACAACGACCTTTAATCTGATCACCGGATTTCTGAGGCCAACAGCGGGAAAGACCTTTTTCAAAGGAAGGGATATTACACATATTGCCCCTCATAAAATCTTTAATCTTGGCATCGGAAGGACATTCCAGACTATTAGATTATTTCCACAAATGACAGTCTTTGAGAATGTATTGCTCGGCATGAAATACAATAAAGGCGAAAGCCTTACAGCAGCCATATTCAGGACATCGGAGATGTTGCGGGAGGAAAGGGAAAACAATGAAAGAGCAATGGAACTGCTCAGCACAGTAGGTCTTGAGTTAAAGAGAGACGAATTTGCAGGAAACCTGTCTCATGGCCAGAGGAGACTCCTTGAGATTGCAAGGACGCTGGGAACGGATTCCGAATTTTATCTCTTTGACGAACCAACAGCAGGTGTCTTCCCCAAAACGATACCTGTACTTCTCGATATCATCAGGAGACTTAAATCTTCAGGGAAAACCATACTTTTTATTGAGCATAATATGCAGGTTGTGATGGATATTTCAGATAGAATTATTGTCCTTAATTATGGCAGGAAGATAGCGGAAGGCACGCCCGGTGAAATCCAAAATAATGAGATAGTTCTTGAAGCCTATATGGGAAAGGGGAGAAGGGTTGTTTCTTGAAGCAAAGGATATAAGTGTTTTTTATAACAGCGTAAGGGCCATAGAAGATGTGTCTTTTCGGGTTGATTCAGGAGAAATTGTAGCAATGATAGGACCCAATGGCGCTGGAAAGTCAACGGCGCTGAAGGCCATTTTTGGCTTAGCAAAGCTGCAGACCGGAGATATTCTATTTCAGGGTGAAAGTATTAAAGGTTTACGTCCTGATGAACTTGTCCATAAAGGCATATCTCTCGTTCCTGATGGCAGAAGATTGTTTCCGTCAATGACGGTATTGGAAAACCTTGAAATAGGTGCCTTTTTGCGGAACGATAAGAATATTAAAGATGACAGAGAAAAAATTTTGGGGCTTTTCCCGGCATTAAGGCAAAGAATCAAACAAAAAGCCGGTACGTTATCTACCGGTGAGCAGCAAATGCTTGCCTTTGGAAGGGCATTGATGCAGAGTCCAAAATTACTTCTTGCTGATGAACCATCGGTGGGGTTATCGCCCGGTTACGTAGATACAATCTTTGAAAAAATTGTAGAGATAAACAGATCGGGGACAAGCATTCTCCTCGTGGAGCAAAATGCACGCATGGCGCTTGAGATAGCTCATCGAGGTTATGTTTTTAAGATAGGCTCAATATTCCTGGAAGGCGCTGGCAAAGAGCTTCTTGACAAAGAGGATGTGAAAAAGGTATTTTGGGGTGATTGACCCTGGCGTGTTATATGTTTTCAAATGATTTGAATAGAAGGGACTGAACAATGGCTGAACAGACGATAAAATTTGATATTACCGGCATGCACTGCGTCAATTGCGCCACGACGATTGAACGAAGACTGAAGGATTTACAAGGAATTAAATCCGTCCGGATTAATTTTTCCCGCGCAGCCGGGATCGTGACCTATGATGCCGATGTTACAAACAAGTCCCAAATTACGAGGTATGTAAAAGAGATCGGCTATACCGCCAATGAACGTGTTCGACTCGATCAGACCGCCCGGACATCCATCCAGAGGGGATGGCTTATCCTCAGCATCCTGGCATCCATCGCCATGATGGCACTCATGTATGCACCCATGCCAGGCTCAGTGCATATTTACATGCCGTACGTGATGATGGGTATTGCTACCATAACGGTGCTGGGACCGGGGATGGATTTCTTCATAAGCGCCTATAAATCCATCAGAAATCTCTTTGCCAATATGGACGTACTGGTCTCGATGGGTGTCCTGTCTGCCTATAGTTACAGTATCTTCGCTATTTTCGGTAGCTTTGACGCCTCAGACCATGCCTTTTTCGAGACGGCAGTGATGCTGATTACCTTTATCCGCATCGGAAAGTATCTGGAAGAACGGGTAAAAGGCAGGGCAAGTCATGCTCTCCAGAAATTGGTAAAATTACAAGCTGATAAGGCACGGTTACTAACGCCGGAAGGAAATGAATCTGAGGTCAATGCCTCCTCCCTTCAAGTGGGGGATGTTGTGGTAGTCAGGGCGGGGGAAATTATTCCTGTGGACGGTGAGGTGATGGAAGGCGCTTCATCAGTGGATGAATCCATGGTGACGGGTGAATCCATGCCCGTTGTAAAACAGAAAGGTAACAGTGTTGTGGGGGCAACTATAAATAAAACAGGCCTCTTGAAGGTAAAAACCACAAAGGTGGGCGAAGAAACCGTTCTGTCGCAGATCATTACGATGGTTGAAGATGCCCAGATGGATAAGGCCCCTATCCAGCGGTTTGCAGATCGGGTATCCAACATATTTGTTCCCATAGTCGTCGGGTTGTCTATAGTGACCTTTCTCTGCTGGTATTTCCTGTTTTTTGCCGCTGCCGGGCAACAACCCTTTGTATGGGCATTAAAGACGGCCATTGCGGTACTGGTGATCGCCTGTCCGTGCGCCATGGGGCTTGCCACCCCAACAGCTATTATGGTGGGAAGTGGTGTGGGCCTTGATCATGCCATCCTCATCAAACGCGCCAGCGCCCTCGAGGAGGTTGCAAGGCTCAATGTCATGGTATTCGATAAAACAGGCACCATTACCGAAGGACATTTTGCCGTAACTGATGTTGTTCCATCAAATACCATTGCTGAATCTGAATTGATAGCCCTGGCATCTGCCGGGTGTGCCTTTTCCAATCACCCCCTCGCTCAATCGGTGGTAGATGAAGCAAGGGAAAGAAAGCTCACGTGGGATACGGTTCAAAATTTTCAGGAAAAGGCAGGGAGCGGAATTGTCGGGCGTTACAAGGGAAAAGATTTGCTGATTGGAAACGAAGGTCTTCTGGCCTCTCACGGAGTTTCCATTGATAAACTAAAAGACAAGGTTGAAGAATTAGAATCCCACGGAAAGTCGTTCATGTTCGTAGCATATGGTGGCACAGGTATGGGGGTTCTGGCTCTTATGGATAAAATAAAACAAACTGCACGGGATGTCGTGATGCAATTACAACAGATGAACATACGGGCTATCATGATGACGGGCGATAGCGAACAAGTGGCAAAGGCCGTGGCATCAGAGGTGGGCATTGAAGAGTACCGCGCAAAAGTCTTACCCGCAGAAAAGATGGAGGTTATAAAGGGTTTCCAGGAAAAAGGGCTGAAGGTGGGTATGGTGGGTGACGGTATCAACGATGCCCCGGCACTTGCTCAGGCAGACGTGGGCATTGCTATCGGTGCAGGAACTGACGTCGCGAAGGAAACGGGGGATATTGTCTTAATAAGGAATGACATGGTGGATGTTGTGAGGTCGATTCAACTGGGCAAAAGAACCTTGTCCAAGATCAGACAAAATTTATTTTGGGCATTTTTTTACAACGTGATCGGGATTCCCATTGCGGCCGGGGTCATGTACCCACTTTTTGGTATCAGCCTGAAACCTGAATATGCCGGACTGGCAATGGCCTTCTCCTCCGTATCGGTGGTAACCAATTCCTTATTACTCAAAGCGCGTCGCATGTGATAAGGCATCATTAATACTTCCCTGTCAATGGATGCATTTGACATTTATTGTCCACCTGTTTATACTCTCTGTCACCTATGTAAATATCGTCAACATCAGAGGTTATTGGGTAAAATTTTCATTCGATAAGGAGCTGATATGCATTACCTGTTAAGTATTATGGAAAGTGTTGATAACCCTGTCGGAAAACTTCTCATCGCATCTGCGTTAGGTGGAATTATTGGGTGGGAACGGGAACGGCGGGGACGTCCTGCAGGATTGCGGACACACCTCCTGGTATGCATCGGTGTTACCTTGATGATGGTGGTATCTGAGCATATCTTTGAAAAATACAAAACTTTTGCCGCTGATTCCATTATGCGGGTTGATCCTGGCAGAATTGCTGCCCAGGTGGTAACAGGTATCGGCTTTCTGGGCGCGGGTACGATTATGAGATTTAAAACCACCGTACGGGGATTGACGACCGCTGCATCCTTATGGGTCGTAGCCGGTATTGGTTTGGCAGTAGGAAGCAGTTGCTATATCCCTGCGATACTTACTACCCTTATAACCGTTTTTGCACTATTCTTAGGGCCTCTCTTTGAGCGTGGTATCAGGCGTGATATCTATAGAACCCTTACGGTTTGCGTTTCCGGCACAGAACCCAATTTTACCTCTATTACGGAGGTGCTAAAACACAACTCCATGGAGCTTCAGCATTATGAGTTTGAGCGCGATCTTGCGAAGAATGAAGTCCAGTACAGCATTGATGTGCGGTATAAGGATGAGACTTTAGTCTCAAAGGTTTGCGATGACATTACAAAGTCGATCAGGGATATCACCAAACTTGGTTGGGAATAATCATTTTCCGATTATCTAACTACCGATCAAATAAACATTTGACAATACCTGGTCTATTTGATATATTCCCCCTGAAAGTACAAGGTCGTTAGCCAACTTTCAAGGGGCGTGTTATGATATGCCCTTACACGAGATTATTGAAATTACCGAACGTCAAATAAGTCCCTTATAAACACATCCATCTATCGATAACCGTTTTCATGGGAGATCTGATAATGATAAAGAACCTAGTATCGCCATTCAGGTCATTAACGTTAATGGCAGTATTAGTTTCTGGAGGTATATACGGATGTTCTAAGGTTGATATGCCGGACGAAATTATAACCGCATATCGAAAAGCCATCCAGATTAACCCAAAAATGGCGGATGCCCACTATAACCTGGGAATAGCCTACAATAATCGCACCATGGTTGATGAGGCAATAGCAGAGCTAAAAAAGGCTACGGAAATTGATCCAAACTATAAGGATGCACTCTTACAACTGGGCTTGCTTTGCCTGGAGAAAGGTCGCTGGGAAGATGCAATTGCTGCGCTCGAATCTGTGATCAGATTGGATCCCAGGAACGAATTGGCGCTTGGCAAGCTAGCCGATGTCTATAAAGCCAGAAAGATGTTTGGCGAAGCCATTCATGAGTACAGAAAAGTATTAGAGGCTAATCCCAACGACGTTGTGACCCAGTATAATTTGGGCGCAGCTTATGCAGAAAAAAACGAACCAGAGGAAGCAATCAAGGCATTCAAAAAGGCCATTGAGCTTAATCCGAATTATGCAGACGCACATTTCGGTTTGGGTCAGATATTTTTAGACAGGAAACAACTGGAAGAGGCGATCTGCGAATTAAAAAAAGCCGCAGATATTAATCCCTGTCATGCCCTGGCGCACTATTGCCTTGGATTGACCTACTACGCCCAACATGATCTTATTAAGGCCGCGGAGGCATTTCGACGGTCAATCGAAGTTGACGCCAAAAATCCAAAGGTGCATTATAGCCTGGGGATTGTTTATGCAGACGAGCGGTTCTTTGACAAGGCCATAGCAGAATTCCGTGCGGTAATAAAGCTTGACCCTGGCAATGCAGAAGCACATTATCGGCTTGGAAAAGCTTATGCAGACAAGCGGGTGCTTGTAAATGCCATTGCCACCGTTCGCAAGGCTGCAGCGGCTCATTACAACATAAAGAATCCTTATTCAGACAAAAGAGCGCTGGATGAAGCTATTGCTTCATTACAAAAAGCCATTGAGGTGAACCCTTACAATCCATCGGTATATTTTGACCTTGGAAGCGCCTATTCACAAAGCAGAATCCTGGATGATGCCGCAGCGGCTCTTGAAGAGACCGTTAGAATCGATCCGAATTTCGCAAAGGCACATTATGGTTTAAGTATTATTTACGAACGGAAAGGGATGAAAGAAGATGCACAGCGCGAGTTTTCATCATACAAGCAATTAACCGGTGAATGCGGGAAATAAATTTTTGAGAGACATATCTCCCGAAGGTCGTAATAATTGTGCGCCGGAAAATTCAGGAGACCATAAAAAAGAGGGTTAAAACCCTCTTTTTTTATTTCATCACGGGGAAGTCCGTCAAGTCCTATGCGGGATAAGATATATGCCTATCTGAAGGCTCATACCGGCGGCGCTACCAGCCATGAACTGGTTGAACAGGTATTGAAAATCAAAGGCGCCGCACCAGGGATCAGCGAAACACTCATCCAGACTGCCGTTGCGGGAGACCGCAGGTTTGCCATAGATGCGCATCGTCTCTGGAAGATTGCAGAGGGAAGAGGCACGCCTTTCCCGGAGGCTGAGTTTGTACTGCTCAGTTTCGTAACGGTTGACACGGCTGAAAGGTCAAAAACGATTGTCGAAGTGAGTGCACAAAAAATCAAAAATGACGCGACGATAGACCGCCTTCACGTCTGCATAAATCCTGGTTTGCCAGCCATATCGACCCTTCACTTGCCGCCGGATTTTGTGCAGGAAATTAAAAACGGTGTTTCCTGGGAGAAGGCCGCGCGTTCTCTCGATGATTTCTTCGGAGGGGCTGTTTTGGTCGGCTACGACATCCAGTCTGCCATACATCAGATCAATAAGATTCTAAATACCTTCCATAGAACGATTGAAAATGTCTTGCTGTGCTTACGCTGCCTTACGAAGAAGCTCATGCCAGCGCTTCACCAAAAATCGCTGAGCGAGGTAGCCTCACACTTCAAACTTCCCATCCTGGATATCCGGCGTACCGAAAGAGAGATCGATATCATTGCTGACATCTTTTCACGGTATAAAGAATTATTAAAAGAAAATGGATTCAAAACCGTGGAAGAGGCCCTGGAATTTCAATATCCTCTTATTGAATATATCGATTTCAGTAAATATGCCTTCGATAAATATTTCCTGTGGTCCATCCCGCAGATGCCAGGCGTCTATAAAATGAAGAATAAACATGGTGAGGTAATTTACATAGGCAAGGCAAAGAATTTGAGGACACGGGTGAGTTCCTATTTTTGGAATACACCGGATCGGTTGCAAAAAATAACCGATCTCTTGCGGGACATGTACTGCATTGAATATGAGGTTGCCGGCTCGGAGCTTTCGGCAATGCTCATGGAATACCGGTTGATACAACAATACCGGCCACGAGTGAACCAGCAACTCGAAGTGCATGAAAGGCCGGCCCGCTATGGAAAATTGAGGAATTTCATCGCGATCTTACCTTCATCAACAGAAGAAAGTTTGGAACTGTTCTTTGCCAGTGAAGGAGCGCCCTTGAAACAATACGAAGTTTTAAGAGATGCTGTAAACTTTTCTAAAGTCGAAAAAATTTTAGACCTCATGTATTATGGAACTGAGACACGTGGCCACTCTCCCACGTGTGCAAACGTTGATGAAAATCTCCCAAATCACCATTTAACAGCTCGCATTGAAGACGGGGAAATAGACATCGTGCTGAGTTGGCTGGAAGCAAACAAAGATCACGTGAATTACATAAACCTGGATACTGTTTGTACCAAAGAGGCATGCATAAAACTGGTAAAGGATTATATCAGAGACGAAGAAACACCCCGTAAGAAGCATTTCCGGCCGAAGTAGCAATTCACCGAACTAAAAACCTATCACCGTAAATGATTGCATATGAGCGCGAATCGCGAACCCTGGATAAGGTATATCTATCAGTGTTGATCTCTTAATAGCCTTTATGTGCTCCCATTACAAACTATAGTGAACGTCTTAAGTAAGTATACAGGTAAATGTCATTGCCAGCAGAGCGAAGCAATCCATACCTTATAGATTGCTTCGTGCTATCGCCCTCGCAATGACTACTTTCTTTTGTCGTTCACTATAACTCTTTTTGCCGACAATCTGTTCATCACAACAGCTTCTCGGCAATCTGAATGGCGTTGAGGGCGGCGCCTTTGCGGATATTATCGCTCACAACCCACATATTGATTCCATGATCAATCGATTCGTCTTCACGAATGCGGCCCACAAAGACTTCGTCTTTCCCCGCAGCCATGGTGGCCAATGGATACAATTGGTTGGCTGGGTCATCCATTAATTTAACCCCCGGCGCCGTTGAGAGAAGCTTCTTTACAGCCGCTGCGGTAATTTTTCTCTCTGTTTCTATATTTATACACTCGCTATGACTGCGAATAACAGGCACGCGCACGGTTGTTGCAGTTACCCGGATGCTATTATCCCCCATGATCTTTTTAGTCTCGCTTACCATCTTCATCTCTTCGGATGTATAGCCATTGGGAAGAAACGCATTGCTCTGGGGAATCTGCGGCAACACGTTAAATGCAATCTGATAGGGGAACAGATTTCTTTTAAAACCTTCCTGCCCGGACAGAATACTCGCCGTCTCCTTTTGAAGTTCATCGATGGCTTTCAACCCTGCACCGGACACGGCCTGATACGTTGACACGACAATCCTCTTTATCCTGACAGCATCATGGATCGGTTTCAAGGCAACCACCATCTGAATGGTAGAACAATTCGGGTTGGCAATCACGCCATGATGTTTTGCAATATCCTGCGGGTTCACCTCAGGCACTACCAGAGGCACGTCATCATCCATCCGAAAGGCACTGGAATTATCTACACAAATGGCCCCACTCTCAATAGCATACGGCACATATTCCCTGCTGATGCTTGCCCCGGCACTAAAGAGGGCAATCTTTATCCCCTGAAAAGAATGCTTCGTTAATTCCTGTACGGTGTAATCAGCCCCGCAAAACCGCATCTTTTTCCCGGCGGAATGTTTGGATGCCAGCAACCTCAATTCTTTTATGGGAAATTTCCTGCTTTCCAGTATCCTGAGAAATTCCCCACCTACCGCTCCCGTTGCACCAACTACTGCGACATTTACAGCCATCTCTTCACAAAACTCCTTTCATCGTTAAAGGCATCATTTCGCTGTCAGCTTTAACACCTGTTGCCAACCGTTCTCGCCAGAAGCGATCTATCTAACACGTATGAGAATGTCATCTTGAATTTTTTCTCTCTGCTTAACCGGCGCTATCTCGGCTAAAAATCTCTGTGCATCGCTATAATACCCTGCTGTTGGTTTCAAACCGGGGAGAAGTTGAACCCAGTATTGATTTTCCAATCGCATAAACAGCTCCCGAATATACTTACTGAACATCGAAGCAAGAGCAACGGTCATACACATATCTTCGCCTTTTTCCACAAAGGATATCATCATTTTCTTAAGCGCTGTTTTTACTTCGTATGTTGAAATCTTATTTCCCTCCTTTAAGACACGTACATCTGCAATTGATAATTGCTCTTTCAGTAGGTTAGTATAGGTATTTCTGCCCCCCTGCTTATCAACAATTAAACGTATGTGTCCGTCAGATAAATTCCACAGCCGAGAAACAAGTCCCGCACATGCTTTAAATAAGACAATAGACTTATTTCGAAACAATTGTATCTGATCGTTAAACTCCTGTACGGGGACGACGCAACTGCTTGCGTGAAAAAACCGCATATCTTGTTTATGAAAAGCATGGTTTAAAGCATCTGCATAATTTAAGATAACTACACGATTCGTGGTTAAAGGCAGCGGATACTCTTTTCCGGCATACCATGGATAGCGACTAAGGCCTCCGATATTATGGCATGATAGGCCGTCAAGCAGTTGATGAAAGGACGTAATAGGTAAACCGCCTGATTCGAGGAACGAAAGAACGCCTACTTCCAATGGCTGTAAGCCTAAGTCATGGTGTGTCCGGTAAAGTTTTTTACTATCACGAACGGCAATCCTCTGATTTCTGCCCTTGAGATCGTTTGATACAGCATCCTTTAATAGTTCCCACAAGGAATGATCAATCTTTTCGTCCGGCACATAAAAAGCAACTATAGTAGTTACCATTGGGCCCAGCACAGGACCATAGCCGGATTCATCAATACCTGCTATTATAGCCATCTCTAAACATAATTAAACGTATCCGTATAACTAAGAGTTCCCACGAAGACACTACTGCCCCTGTTCAATGTTTTATAGCTCTGTTTTTCCCCTCACATAAAACTTGGCAAACAGGTTATTTAAAATTTTTTTTTACCCGTTGTCAATAGAAAATCTATTATTGAAAATCCATTATAATATATAATACAGGAGATTCCGAAACAAGTTCGGAATGACAAAATGCAAAATGTCATGCTGAATCCTGATTTTCATGAAGACAAGCTTGTTTCAGCATCCCCTATCAAAAATACCCTTCCGACTTGTTGGGGGTTAGGTATTTATAAATTGCCTTTTGCTTACTCAACAGTTTTCGCAAGGTACGGAGGGACACAGGGTCGCCGTGTCCCTCCTCATACTTTCTTTTACAAATGAAGATTTTTCCCCCTGTCTCTTATGGGAAATAGAGCCCACCGGTGTTGAGAGAGCTAGCGCCATTATATCCTCCCCACACGATCATCTCTGTATTTGTCCAGACCGCGGTGTGGCCATACCTGCCGCTGGGGGCACCTATGCTGGCTGTGGGCGTCCAGGTATTTGTCGATGGGTTATAACGTCCACCGCTGTTGAAATAATTCGTACCATTCCATCCTCCCCATACGATCATCTGCGTACCTGTCCACACCGCTGTGTGAGAATCACGGCCGCTGGGGGCACCTGTCGTGGTGGTGGGTGTCCAGGTATTTGTCGATGGGTTGTAACGATAACCAGTATAGAGCCATATACTTCCGGAAGAAAAACCTTGTCCACCCCATATAATCATCTCGGTGCCAGTCCACACCCACGTGAAATAAATTCGGGCGCTGGGAGCACCTGTGGTGGATATAGGTAGCCATTGTCCTGACGATGGGTTGTAACGTCCACCGGTGTTGACATAACCAGAACTGCCTGCCCCTCCCCACACAATCATCCACCCTCCGGCCCACACCGCTGCGTGCCCTCCCCTGGGTGAGAGAATACTTGCGGATGTGGGTGCCCATGTATCAGACACGGGATTGTAACGTCCGCCGGTGTTGAGATAATTAATAGCATCCCTCCCACCCCACACGATCATCTCTGTGCTCGTCCATACTGCCGTGTGAGCAACTCTGGCGCTGGGGGCGCCCGTCGTGGATGTGGGTGTCCATGTGTTTGTCGATGGGTTGTATCGTCCGCCGGTATTCCAATATTGATTACCTGTAATACCAACCCCACCCCACACGATCATCTGTGTGCCCGTCCATACCACCGTGTGCCTTGCCCGGGCAGTGGGGACGTTTGTAATGCTTGTAGCTGACCACGAGTTTGTCGATGGGCTGTAGCGTCCACCGGTGTTGAAATAAGTCGTGCCATTCCATCCCCCCCACACGATCATCTGCGTGCCTGTCCACACCGCCGTATGCCAGTATCGTGCACCAGGGGCGCCTAGTGTGGTCGTGGATGTGGTGGTCCATGAGTTTAACGACGGGTTGTAGCGTCCGCCGGTATTGAGATACGAAGAACTACCATATCCACCCCAAACAATCATCTCCGTGTTCGTCCACACTGCCGTGTGAAGCTGTCTGGCGATGGGGGCACCTGTCACAGCAGTAGATATCCATGAGTTTGTCGACGGGCTGTACCTTCCGCCGGTGCCGAGAAAATTGATAGCATCCACTCCCCCCCACACGATCATCACTGTGCCCGTCCATACCGCCGTGTGATAGCGCCGGCCGCTGGGGGTTACTGCTGACAAGAGTGTTGGTGTCCATGTGTTTGCCGAAGGGTTGTACCGTCCACCGGTGTTGAGATAACCGCCATTATATCCCCCCCACACGATCATCTCCGTACCCGTCCATACCGCCGTGTGGAGTTCTCTTGCACCAGGGACACCTGATGTGTTTGTAGTTGCCCAGGTGTTTGTCGATGGACTGTACCGTCCGCCGGTATTGAGATAAGTCGTACCATTCCATCCACCCCACACGATCATCTGCGTACCCGTCCATACCGCCGTGTGATAGCGTCGGCCGCTGGGGACTCCTGTCGTAGCTGTTGATGTCCAGGTATTTGTCGATGGGCTGTAACGTCCGCCGGTGTTAAGATAACTGCCATTCCATCCACCCCACACGATCATCTGTGTGCCCGTCCATACCGCCGTGTGATAGCGTCGGCCGCTGGGTGCACCTGTCGTGGTTGTGGGTGTCCAGCTATTTGCTGATAGGTTGTAGCGTCCGCCGGTGTTAAGATTACCAGCACTATCATTTCCTCCCCATATAATCATCTCGGTACCAGTCCATACTGCACTATGTCCCGTACGGCCAGTCGGTGCACCCGCCAAGCTCATTTGTTGCCAACTATTGGTGGACGGATTGTAACGGACTCCATTGTTTTGATAACCGTACGTAATGCCACCATAGCCACCCCACACGATCATCTGTGCACCCGTCCACACCGCCGTGTGCCCGCTCCGGGATGGGACTTGACTTGCAGCCGTTGGAGACCAGGTATTGGGTACAGAAGCATAGGGCAGGGGGACTGCTGCAATTTCAGGCAAGCTATAGGTAAATGCCTCACCTTCTACCTCATGTGCAAACCGCTCATTCTCCCGTGACCACCACTTGCCAAAATCCACCTTCCTCCACTCCACCACTGCCACCTTTACCTGATCTGTCTCCTTCTGTAACACCTCAACCACATAAAACCTCTCCGCATCCTCCTGTAACCCACTTACCCGTCCCACGGGGATATTATCTTCCTTCTCTCCAAATATCTCTGACAACCTCCCTGTCTCTTCCTGCCACTCATCCTCAGAAAGTTCCAGGGTGTCTCCACTTATGTTATCCTTTGTGTTCTCTTCCGAACTTTCCCCTTCATGTCCGGGCGGAAGCACCCCGCCCCTCCCATTCCCTTTCCGCCATTCCATCTCATGGTATGCGCCTTTCATGTCCTTCATGTCCTCTATCCTGTCGTGCCCTCTTATACTCTTCATCGCCCGTTTCTTCAATCTCCCATGATACCGTTCATCAAAGGCATACCAGCCGTGTATGAGTCTTTCCGCGAGCGTCTGTCTGGCCAAGACCTCCGCTATCAACTGCGGATCATTACCCAGCGCCGACCAGAGTTCGCGTAACATATCGGGATTCCGGGTTGTTTCTGCCATTCGCTCCATCTCCGCCTGGAGATCGCTCCCGGTGATCGGATGATGCCATAACTCTTCCAGCGCCTTTGACTTTCTCAGTACCTCTTCCACCTTCTTTTCCAGCTCATCTTCAGACAAAACATCGCTCAACGGTGGTTTTAGAGATGGATTCGCCTCAGGCCAGATCGTATGTCTCCAGTACACCTCTTCTATGGCCCTCTGACATGCCACCCGCGCCTCAAGGCTCAATTCTCCGTTTCCTGCAACAGACTCTCCAACACACATTCCTATACTGAGAATCCACAGCAACCATATCAACCAATACCTACCACACAAAACATTCATTACATACTTGCGCGACATATACTCTCCTCCTTTCCTGGTGCTAAGCAAATCCGTTAAAAGTAATAAACGATTTTCCAAAGCATACATTCCTGTAAAAGGCTTGCATTGCCTGCTCTCATGTAACCGCACGGCTTCAGCCTGCGTATATATGACTCTATTG
The DNA here is from genome assembly GCA_964490485.1 of uncultured Candidatus Brocadia sp. Taxonomy (GTDB): domain Bacteria; phylum Planctomycetota; class Brocadiia; order Brocadiales; family Brocadiaceae; genus Brocadia. The sequence goes on from CAZBCT010000002.1 coordinate 28,989, forward strand.
AAAAAGTCCAATATTCAGCATTTTTTAAAAATCCATAAGTCGTAAATTGTTGATATGATTTAATCTAAGTTTTGTGAATTTTGTAAAACAGGGGTTTTTCAACAGAGTCATATATGTGCACAATATGGCAATAGTTTCAGATGCATACGTAAGTGCAGCATACCCAAAATGTGCACACTAAAGGGATGCGGCTACACCCTAGGAAACAAAAAAGCCTTACTGCAAAAATGTTAATTAAAACATCCTCGGCAGTAAGGCTATCTTTTTAAACCTATCCGTTGAAAATAAAGGACTTTTATTGTCCCCGTATACTTCCTTGTACCCCGGAAAGACCCTTTCCTTTGCGTCCCCCGATCACTCAGGGTTTGCCTTTGTCGCAGTGCTCTATTTATGTTTAAATACTGTCAGTTTTAAATTGCGGCCAATTTACAAAATAAATGGATTCCTGTCAAGCAAATAATAAAGTACCTATTTTCATTGAAATTAATCCCGGGAAAAAGCCACCCGGACTATTTTGTCAATGAAACTGAGTTTCACGGACCGAATAGTTTTGGATAACTTTATCCTTTGTGTCTTCATTACTTTGTGGCATAATTAAAATATGAAAACGACTGCATGGCTGGCTAAAGAATTCATACTGCCCGGCGCCGTTTCTTCCATCAGAGACGCAATAGAAAAGGCGGGGGGAAATGAGATATTCATGGTGGGAAGGCTTAACGACGACCTCATGGTGACGGATGTTGATGTCTATGCCATGGGCAATAGAACAGCCGTACCGGCTCTGATAAAAGAGGCAAAATGCGGGGACGTTATTATCCACAACCACACGGATGGGGGGTTGGAACCATCCGATGCGGACCTTGAGATTGCTTCATATATGGGGTCTCAGAATGTGGGATGCTATATCGTGGACAATACCGTGGAATTTGTATACCCTGTGGTAAGGGTAATGAAAGGGCGGATATGTAAAAAGCTAACCTTCAGCGAACTATCCGCACAATTTCAGCCCGGAGGAAATTTTGCACGGCACTTGCCTCAATATGAATACCGCAAGCCGCAGGTCGAGATGCTGAAGTCCGCCGTTGACGCCTTTAATGAAGACAAAATTGCCGTGATTGAGGCGGGGACAGGGACGGGGAAATCCATGGCATATCTGGTTCCTGCCGTATCCTGGAGTATAAAAAACCAGGAACGGGTAGTAGTTTCCACCCATACGATAAATCTCCAGGAACAATTAATTGAGAAAGATATCCCGATACTCAGGACTTGTTGCGGACTTGATTTCAAGAGTGTCCTGGTAAAAGGAAGAAATAATTACGTGTGCCTCAGAAAGGTTTCCAATGTACGTTCTGATAGCGGCACGCTGATTGAAGACAAAGATCGCCGGCAACTGAACGATCTGTTAGCATGGGCAGCAAAGACGCGGGACGGGAGCAAGGCCGACCTGAATTTTGTGCCACAGGAGGACGTCTGGGAGGCAATTCAATCTGAGGCAGACCAGTGCACACGGCTGAAGTGCCCGTTTTATGACGAGTGCTTTTTTTATATCGCCCGGAGAAATGCAGCCAGCGCGGATATTTTGGTCATAAATCACTATCTCCTGATGGCCGATCTGATGGTACGCAAGGAAACGAAGGGGTACGACGCCGTGGCTATTTTACCTCCCTTCCAGAAAATTATTATTGATGAAGCGCACCACCTTGAAGATGTGGCAACGGCAAATCTCAGCACGACGATTTCGAGATTACGGATCGTAAAACTCCTGGGGAGGTTGGTCAATCTCAAGGATGCGAGAAAAGGACTGTTGCAGTACCTGAAGAGCAAATTCAAAGAAGTGAGTTCTGTGCATGACAAGGATATTGCAGAAAAAATTACCGACAGAATCAACACGGAAATCCTGGAGGCGCGACAGCTTCTCTATGATACCGTGCAGGGAATTTTTGAAGATATGTCCCAGACGGTAAGTAATTATAGTATTCACACCGGATTGCAAAAAGAAGCGATGAAGGATGAAGAACTCCGGTTTCGCATTACCGACAGTTTTATTGCTACCGATCTGTGGCGGGATGTTATCGAGAATCAACTCAGAAAATTAAGCGCTGATATCCGGAGATTTGTTTCTCTCTTAACGTCACTCCTCGATGAATTGGCGGAACTCTCAAAGAAATCACAGGACGTTTTGTCGTCTGTGCTGATCGATATCCTATCGTGCAAGATGCGATTGAAGTTAGTGGCAAACGAGATTGACGCCTTTATTGTTGAGAATGAAAAGGTTTGCAAATGGATTGAGATGAAGAGATACGCAGGGGAACCGGCCATCAGGTTTTGCGCTGCGCCGCTTTCAGTTTCCGAAGATTTAAAGACCTGCCTCTACGATCATTATCGTACGATACTCCTGACATCAGCTACCCTGGCAACCAACAAGACCTTTACCTTTTTCAAAGACAGTATTGGCTTGCACCAGATTCCAGAAAGGCAATTATCTGAACTGATCCTGGATTCTCCCTTTGATTACCAGCGTCAATCGATTCTTGGCATTCCCACAGACATTGCAGAACCCGGCCAGCCGGGGTATGTTTCGGCGCTGGAAGCGAGCATCTTGCAGGCCATACAAATCTCAGAAGGCCGTGCGTTAGTCCTGTTTACCTCATACAGCCTTCTCAATGATCTTTATCAGAGGTTAGAACCACAGATTACGCGACTCGGTTATGTTTGTCTGAAGCAGGGAGCGGGCAGTCGACACAACCTCCTTGAGGCATTTAAAAAAGACGCGACGTCGGTCTTGTTTGCTACAGACAGTTTCTGGGAAGGGATTGATGTACGGGGGGATGCGCTGGAATGCGTCATCCTCACCCGCTTGCCGTTTAAAGTGCCGACACAGCCCATCATTGAGGCAAGGGTCGAGGCTATTGAAAAGGCAGGGGGTGATGCCTTTTTGCAATATTCCGTACCTATGGCGGTGATTAAATTCAAACAGGGCTTTGGACGGCTCATACGCAGTCGCGAGGATAAGGGCGTAGTGGTTGTTTTCGACCGCCGGATAGTTACCAAAAGATATGGGCGTGTCTTTCTTCAATCACTTCCGGATATCAGGTGTATTAAGGATAAGAGAGACGTTGTTTTTCAGGAAATGAGGCTCTTTTTCGGTGGCGGCACTGCTTTTTCCCGGCAGGGAAAAGAGAGTCCTTCCGGCAAGACCTCGAAGCACTCTCTCCATGAATAGTAAGGGAAAGAACAGAAAAAAACATTAGCACATTTTAGAGGGCATATCACAATGAAGGTTTTTTTGACAGGTAGTACAGGCTTCGTAGGGAAACAGATACTCCACGATTTACTCGAAAAAAAGTATCAGGTGAGGTGCATTGTTCGGCAGGGTTCCGAACAAAAGATTGCACATCACAAAGAGGCAGAGATCGTACACGGTGATATTACCGATGCAGGCAGTTTACAGGGCAAACTGGCGGGATGCGATGCCGTGATTAACCTCGTAGGCATTATCAGAGAGTTCCCAGGAAAGGGGATTACCTTTGAGAAATTACATTATGAGGGAACGGTGCATCTTGCCAAAGCAGCGCAGAAACAGGGTGTCCGGCGGTTTATTCAGATGAGCGCGCTCGGGGCGCGAAGAGACGGCAAGACCCAATATCAGCAAACCAAGTTCCGCGCAGAAGAATGTGTCAGAAATAGCGGGCTTGATTATACGATCTTTCGTCCGTCAATTATTTACGGACCGGAAGATAAATTCGTCAATCTCTTTGCCGGCATGCTGAAGACACAGCAATTTGTGCCCGTTGTCGGCAACGGCAGGTATCAGATGCAACCCGTGTCCGTGGAAAATGTGTCGATGGGCTTTATAAAAGCCATAGAACAGAAAGATTCCATCGGAAAAATTTTTACTGTTGGCGGCCCGGAAAAGATTGAGTTTAATCACATTATTGACATCATTGGCAGCGTCCTATGCGTGCCCCCGCATAAACTCCATATTCCGGTATTCATCATGACCCTTGCGGCAGAAATGCTCGATTGGCTGCCCGCCTTCCCTGTGACGAAAGACCAAATTAGCATGCTCCTGGAAGGCAATACCTGTGATGAAAAGCCATTTTTTGATCACTTTAGCATAAGGCCTATTGAATTTAAACAAGGTATCTCCAAATACCTTACGTCATGAGAGGTATTGATACGGCACATGACTAACACGAACTATTCCCAGGTTGATTATCTCCTGCAGCTCAGTTGTGGCTACTGGAAATCCCAGGCGCTCTTTACCGCAGTAGAATTTGATATCTTTACGATGATTAACAAAGGTAAGCTTACCGCCAAAGAAATTTCTCAAGCCATCGGGGCAAATGAACGGGCAACCGGGATGCTTCTCAACGCGCTTGTTTCCCTTGATTTGCTTACCAAACAGGAAGACTATTACACAAACTCCTCGCTGTCGAATTGCTATCTGATCAAAGGAAATCCTTATTATCTCGGCGATTTTATCCATCATTTCCATAATATGACGGATACCTGGGCAATGCTCCGGGAGACGATCGAAACGGGAAATCCGATTTCTTTGAAGGACCTGCCTGAAGAAGTTGACCCCCATGATCTGCGGGATTTTATTACGGCCATGCATAATATTGCTTCAGTAAAAGCTGAGGAGCTTTGCAGCAAGATCGACTTACAAGGGGCAAACGCGCTGCTGGATATTGCCGGCGGCCCGGGCACGTATGCCATTGCGCTTGCAAAGGCCAACCCGAGGCTCCATGCCGTTGTCTTTGATTTGGAGCATACCATTAAACTCACCCGTGAATTCATTGCGTCTGCACAGATAGAAGACCGCGTTACCACACAAGCGGGGAATTGCCTGGAGGATTCCTTTGGTGAAAATAGGTACGATGCAATTTTAGTCTCAAATCTTTTGCATATCTACAATCCTGCAAACAATGCTTTAATACTCAAGAAGTGCCGTGATGCGCTGAAAAACTGCGGTCAGATTGTTATCCATGAATTTGTCCTGGATGAAACCAGAACGCATCCGCAATTTGCCGCACTCTTCAGTCTCAATATGCTCGTCGGCACGCAAGAGGGTGCGTCTTACAGCGAGACTGAGTACCGGACATGGTTGACAAACGCCGGGTTTGAGGATATCAAGAGGATTGATCTGAGTTCCAATTCGACCTTGATTCTTGGTAAGAAAAGGTAACATCAGCCGTTATTCAACGGTGACACTCTTGGCAAGATTCCGGGGTTTATCAACATCGCAACCACGCATGACCGCCATATGATACGCCAGTAATTGAAGCGGTATTACGGAAAGGATCGGCGTCAGCCAGTCGGCAGTTTTTGGTATATAAAACACATGATCCACTTTTTCTCTGATAGAATCGTCTCCTTCCGTGGCAATTGCAATTAACTTTCCACCCCTGGATTTTACCTCCGCAATATTGCTCAAAATCTTTCCGTAGACGCTGTCCTGTGTGGCAACAAAGACCACGGGCATATCTTTGTTAATAAGTGCGATGGGGCCGTGTTTCATTTCCGCTGCCGGATAACCTTCAGCATGAATATAGGATATCTCTTTGAGTTTTAAGGCGCCTTCGAGCGCCACGGGATAATTATATCCCCGTCCCAAATAAAGAGCATTCTCCCGGTCTTTATAGATTCGGGCAAGTTCCACAATCTTCTCTTCCCTGTCGAGAATGGCCTGTACCTTGTCGGGTATCGATTGAATAACTTTAATCGCATCGGAAGATAGAGGATTGTGGGGATACTTCAAATTCATCATATACAAGGTAAACAGATACAAAACGGTAATCTGGGCAGTAAATGCCTTGGTGGATGCAACCCCGATCTCAGGGCCGATATGCAAATAGATCCCACAATCAGCCTCCCGGGCAATCGTACTGCCCACGACATTGCAGATAGAAAGCAACTTCGCTCCTTTGTGCTTTGCTTCCCGCATTGCCGCCAGGGTATCTGCCGTCTCCCCTGACTGGCTTATGGCAATAACGACCGTGTCTGCTTCAATCACGGGGTTCCGGTACCGAAACTCCGAAGCATATTCAACTTCAACGGGGATACGCGCCAGTTCTTCCAGCATATATTCACCGACAAGTCCTGCATGCCAGGAAGTGCCGCAAGCAACGATAACGATGCGCTTCGCCGCGCGGAGTTCCTTTTCGCAGCTTAACAATCCACCCAGCTTAACCATGCCATGATCGCCTTCTATCCTTCCCCGCATAACATTTCGTAATGCCTGGGGTTGTTCGTGGATCTCTTTGAGCATAAAATGTTCGTACCCACCCTTCTCGATCATGTCAATATTCCAGAGCACCTCTTCCACCTTTTTGTAAGTGGGAATATTTTCCATCGTTTTGGTTTCATAACAATCCGGGGTAAGAATTACCACTTCATTATCATCCAGATACACCACATCCCTCGTATGCTCCAGAGAAGCAGAGACGTCTGAGGTTACGAAGTATTCTTTATTGCCGATTCCTATTACCAGAGGAGATCCCTTTCTTGCCGCAACAATCTTTTGGGGGTCTTTCGGAGAAATGACGGCAATTCCATAGGTTCCCTCTACCTCTTTCAATGCCTCCATGACAGCTTGTTCGAGGTTATTCCGGAAGTATTTTTCGATCAGATGCGCCAGGACCTCGGTATCGGTCTCACTCTGAAAAACATGCCCTTCCCGTTTCAGTTTTGCTTTTAAATAATCATAATTCTCGATAATTCCGTTATGCACAACGGCAATCTGCTTGTGGCAATCCATATGAGGGTGGGCATTTTCCATAGTCGGGGCGCCGTGCGTTGCCCATCGCGTATGAACAATTCCTATATGAGTATTAAAATTGTCCCCATTGAGCTTTTTCTCGAGTTCAGCTATCTTTCCAACGGCCTTTTCACACTGCAACCTGCCGTTTTCAACAAATGCAATTCCGGAGGAATCGTATCCGCGATATTCGAGCCTTTTAATACCATCCAGCAAAATAGTAACGGCCTTATTTTGTCCAATATATCCTACAATTCCACACATGGGTTTATCCCTCAAAATTATGGTGAAGTTTTTACGAGTCTCTTGATGGTACTATATATTTCCGGTAGTTTTTTGATTAACACCTGAATGCGTTTTTCTTCCGTGATGGGTTTGGCCGGCGACCCCCACACAATTGCCCCGGGCTCTAAACTCTTATAAACATTAGACCCTCCACCAATCTTACAGCCATCGCCTATCGAGGCATGGTCGGTGACACCAACGTCTTCTGCAATCAGGACGTTCTTTCCGATTTTCGTGCTTCCCGCAATCTTGGCGTATGCAATGAGCATTGTGTTGTCTCCTATGGCAACATTATGGGCAATATGGGAATGGTTGTCTATCTTTACTCCGTTTCCAATAATGGTTTTATCGAGGGCAGCACGGCAGATCGTTACCATGGCTCCAATTTCGACATCATCTCCTATTTCAACGATGCCAATCTGTGGTATCTTGACGTGTTTTTTCTCCACTTGAAGATAGCCAAATCCATCATCGCCAATGACACTGTTACAATGGATAATAACCCGTTTCCCAATGACCGTGTCTTCCCGGATAGAAACATTGGCGTAAATAACTGAGTTGTCTCCAATGCGGCTACCCCTGCCAATAAACGTGTTTGGATAAATGACAACATGCTTACCAATCGCCACTCCGTCTTCCACGACAACATACGCCCCGGCAGCAACCCCCTCCCCCACGGCAGCTTGTTTACTAATGATTGCTGTAGGATGAATGCCCGCAGGACGCCGATATCGTTCTTGTGCGACGACCTCCAGTAATTTTGTAAAGGAGAGACTTGGGTTCTCTACGATAATTTGTGGCTTTTTTAGCTGTGGTATCTCGCGGTGGATAACAACTGCGGCGGCGCGGGACGTCAAAGCCTGATGGACAAGAGAGTCATTCCTGACAAAGGTTATGTCTCCTTCTTTTGCAGCTTCAACGCTAGCGATTCCCGTAATGCAGGCATTCCCATTGCCAACGATTTTTCCACCAATAATAGACTGGATTTCATTAAGGGTAAATTTCATGTATCTGCCGGGAAGTTTGCTGGTTTATATTTTCTGTATCCTTCATGTTACTTCTGGCCAGGTGTTGATGGCGCGACAGGGTGTGTTTCAGGTTATGTAATTATACCTGTCCGAGGATAATGCATGCATTGTGACCACCAAAGCCAAATGAATTGGAAAGAGCCTTCTTAACCTTCATTTCCCGGGACACATTGGGAACAAAGTCCAATCCGGCGCATTCGGGATCAGGTGTCTCATGGTTAATAGTTGGTGGTATGACCCCGTCCTTAATTACTAAGGAACAGATGATGACTTCGACGCTTCCTGAAGCGCCAAGTTGATGTCCCAGCATAGATTTTGTGGAACTAATAGGGATTTTGGATGCATACAATCCAAAGACCTTTTTTACGGCGTTCATTTCAATATTGTCACCAATTGGGGTTGAGGTAGCATGGGCATTAATGTAATCTATTTCTTCCGGATTACACTGTGCGTCTTTCAGGGCGCTTACCATACACCGCATAGCACCCTCACCGTTGGGTTCTGGCGCTGCAATATGATACGCATCTGCATTAAGCCCGTAGCCGAGTACTTCTGCATAAATATGGGCACCTCTTTTCCTCGCGATTTCAAATTCCTCAAGCACAACAACACCGGCACCTTCTGAAAGGACGAAACCATCCCGATCCTTGTCAAAAGGACGACTGGCTTTTTGTGGTGCATCATTACGGGTAGAAAGGGCCTTCATCGAGCTAAAACCAGCCATTGCCAAAGGGGTAACTACCGCCTCAGAGCTTCCCGCAAGCATAATATCGGCATCTTCCCTCTGGATAATCCTGGCGGCCTCGCCAATGGCATTACCACCGGTAGTGCATGCCGTTACCAATGCATAATTTGGTCCCTTTAACCCAAATCGTATTGCTACTTGCGCCGGAGCAGCATTGACCATTAATTTGGGAATCAGAAAAGGAGATATTCTTGAAGGGCCCTTTTTGAGCAGGATTTCATGTTGCGCCTCAAGTTCGATCAAACCGCCCATGCCAGAGCCAATAATAACGCCTCCTCTGGTCCTATCGAAACCATCGAAACTCAGTTCGGCATCTTTTACTGCCTGGACAGCAGCGACGATAGCAAACTGAGCAAATCGGTCTAACCGCCGCGCCTCCTTGACATCAAGCCAACGGGTAGGCACAAAATCACTAACCTCTCCACCAAAATGTACATCAAAAGCAGAGGTGTCGAAGGATGTGATAGGCTTAATACCGCTTTTCCCTGCGCAGAGTGCTGACCAGATTTGCGCCTTTTCATGTCCCAATGCGGTAATTGCACCTACGCCGGTAATAACTACCCTTCGCCGTCTTTGCATTTATTTATGTTCCTCGATGTATTTGATCGCGTCCCCCACCGTTCTGATCTTTTCCGCATCTTCATCAGGGATATTCATATCAAAGGCGTCTTCAAATTCCATAATCAGTTCTACGGTATCCAAAGAATCTGCTCCAAGGTCATTGATAAATGACGTTTCTTTTGTAATCTGGTCAGTTTTTACTCCCATTTGCTTTGTGATAATTTCTTTGACCTTATTTTCAATTGCTGACACGGTTTACCTCCTTATACTAAAATTAATTCGATTCCCCTATATTTTCATATGCCTCTACGGTATCTATGCTTTTGATTTCCCGGGTAGCGTCAATTCTTTTCATGAGTCCCGCCAGTGTCTTGCCAGGCCCAATCTCATAAAACTGATCGAATCCGTTTTGTATGAGCAAAGAGATCGACTGATGCCACCGCACCGGGTTATTTAATTGTTTTGACAAAGATGTTTTTATCTCGTCAGGTTCTCTCACGTATCTTGCGTGAATATTCGCTACCACCGGAATATGTGGTTTCGAGACAGGAGTCGCTTCAAGTTCCCGTGCAAGTTTATCAGTTGCGGGAATCATTAAGTCTGAATGAAATGCCCCGTCGACCTTCAAGGGGACAACCATTCTTGCCCCCCGTTCCTTGGCGAGAACTGAAGCCTTTTCTAACAGCGGTTTTTCGCCTGAGATAACAACCTGTCCCGGACTATTGTAATTTGCTGCACAAAGAACCCCCATGGGCATCATCTCTGCACAAATCTGCTCTACTTTTTCGTCTTCCAGTCCAATAACAGAAACCATTCCGCCCGGATTTGCATTGCACGCTTCCTGCATAAACAGCCCACGCTTACATACCAGTCTCACCGCATCCTGAAAGGTCATTGAGCCGGCAGCAACATGCGCCGTATATTCCCCCAGGCTGAGCCCTGCAGCTGCCTGACACCCACTTCTGTAACCTGCCGGGTTTCTTTTTAAGACTTCCAGTATTGCCAGGCTGGTTACGAGTATGGCAGGCTGGCAAACAGATGTCTTGTTTAATTCCTCCTGCGTTCCCTGGAAACAAAGCGCGGCTATATCAAACCCCAGTATTTCATTCGCCTGATTAAATATCTCTCTCGCTTCTTTAAAATGGGTATAAAAATCCTTACCCATTCCCACATATTGTGATCCCTGCCCGGGGAAAAGAAATGCTGTTTTTCGTACGCGTTCTACCATCGAATGACTGAAGATCCCCAGGTCAATCCGCCTCCAAACGCTACCAGCATAACAATATCTCCTTTGGAGAGTCGCCCTTCCTTTCTGGCCTCGTCAATTGCAATGGGAATAGATGCTGATGACGTATTTCCATATTTATCGATATTTACAAACGCTTTTTCCTTGGGTAATCCAAGTTTTTCCATAGTTGCTTCAATAATTCTCAGGTTACTCTGATGGGGAATAATGAGATCGATATCGTTGATCGTAAGGTCGTTTTTCGTTACCGTCTCCAGAATCAGGTTTGTTATATTATTAATCGCTAGCTTAAATACCTCTTTGCCTCTAAATTGTATATAGTGCGTCCGCTGTTGTACCGATTCTATAGAAGCTGGGGTCTTCGCTCCCCCACCGGGCATGATGAGGACATCTGCCTGTGATCCATCGGCAGCCAGGCTCGTTGAAAGAATCTCGTGTTTTGTACTGCTTTTTTGTATGACAACAGCACCGGCGCCATCTCCAAACAATACACAGGTGGTGCGGTCAGTATAGTCGGTAATCGTCGATAAACACTCAGCCCCTACCACCAGGACGGTCTCCATTGCCCCTGAATTTACAAAGCTTTGCCCGATCGATAGTGCATAAATAAATCCGGCGCATGCTGCTAATATATCAAACGCACTCGCCCTGGTTGCGCCAAGTTTTTGTTGTATAAAACAAGAAGTCGAAGGAAAGATGTGATCTGGAGTTATTGTGGAGGTAATAATCATATCCAAATCGTTGGGTGATACTCCAGCGTCTTCCATCGCCCTGAGTGATGCCTGAGTTCCAAGATCAGAGGTTATTTGCCCATTTTCAATAATTCGGCGTTCTTTAATACCTGTCCGCTGGATAATCCAATCGTCACTGGTATCAACCATCTTTTCTAAATCATAATTTGTCAAAACCTTGCCAGGCAGGTAGGATCCTATACCGGTAATAGACGCCCTTTGATTCTGTCGCATGTATAATTGTAAATTATCCAGAGGAGATTAATAGGGGCTCATCGGTTACGTAACACTTCCCGTAGGCACATTGGCCTTTTCCAGTTCGGAAACAATATGCTCATTGACTTTATTTTTTGATAACTGCAATGCAACTCTTATGGCATTATAGATAGCCTTGGAATCAGACCTGCCATGACAGACAATACACACACCGTTGACACCCAGCAAAGGCGCGCCGCCATATTCAGTAAAGTCCATTTTAGCCTTTAAAGGCGCGAAGGCAGGTTTGCACAAGAACAAACCCAACTTTGTCCAGAAACTTTTCATTGCTTCAGCCTTAATCGTCGATAAAAATCCTACAGCAAGGCCTTCCGCAAATTTCAATATCACGTTTCCGACAAAACCCTCACAAACAACAATATCCGCTTTCCCATCAAATATTTCCCGTCCTTCTATATTTCCCACGAAGGTTAATTGCGAATGGGAGAAAAGGGCGAACGTTTCTTTCACCAGATCATTCCCTTTTGCATCTTCTTCGCCGATATTCAAAAGTCCTACCCGTGGATCTTTAACACCAAAGATATATTTGCTGAATATCGTTGACATAACGCCATACTGAAAGAGGTGTATTGGTTTACAGGCAATATTTGCCCCCACGTCAATAATCAGACAGACGCCCGCCATCGTAGGAAACGGAGTAGCAATGCCGGGACGACGCACCCCTTTCAACGTTCGCAAATGCAATGTTGCTGCTGCAACGGTTGCCCCTGTATGGCCTGCACTCACCACGGCAGCGGCTTCACCACTCGCCACAAGCTCAACACTTCGCGTGATTGATGAATTCGTTTTCTGACGTATGGAATATGTTGCGGGATCTTCCATATTAATCACCTGAGATGTGTGATGCGTGGTAATGTTTTTGGGGACAGTGCTGTAAGATGCTAATTCCCGCTGTATCGCTTTTTCATCGCCAACCAGCAAAATCTCACTATCTTGAAATTGCTGCGCAGCCAGGACAGATCCCTTAACAACCTCATGGGGAGCCTTGTCCCCACCCATTGCATCTACCGCAACTTTCATAGCTTATATTCCAACGGAAACGACCTGTTTACCCCGGTAATAGCCGCAGTTGTGACAAACCGTGTGTGGTTCATTTACCTGTTTGCAATGGGAACAAATATAACGCTTGGACCGTATTCCAGTGCCTTTTTCGATATTTTCAGCAAGCGGAATAACCGGCGGAGTTAATTTGTCGTGAGTCCGTCTCTTTCGAGTTCTCGAATTCGAAAACCTTCTCTTTGGATTGGGCATATATCACCTCTAAAAAAATTTCACACTACCACAAAAAGGATACCAGATTGTAAAAACACTATATCTTTTCACTCTCTTTTTTCTTTTGTTACCCAGACATAAGTTCTTTTATTTTTCGACCATAGACCGCTTATTATGCTTTGGTCAGAAATAGATAAAATTCATATATGCATAAGAATTCCAAACGGGGAATTCTATAAGATAACTGTATTCAATGTCAAGCAAAAACTCAGTGGTACCATGCGTTCTGAAGTGCATGTCGGTGTTTTGTTTGTGTTGTATCATTCGTCGAATTTCTTGTTAACACTCTATACTGCAGATGAGCTTGCCCCGGCAAGTATTTTTTTGCTTAGCAACTCCGTGGCGAAACTAAGCGCCTCATCAAGTTTTTCGGCCCATTGCCCTCCTGCCTGCGCCATCTCCGGCCTGCCTCCACCCCCTCCACCAACCACTTTTGCCACTTCCTTTGAGATGTTTCCCGCATGCAAACCACATTTGACCAGGCTTGGACTTAAAGCGGCAATAATTGTTACCCGTCCATTTTGCGCAGTGCCTAATATGATTGCCGCTTCTTTGGTCGATTTCATCAACATGTCCACCGTTTTTCTCAGATCGTCGGCGGTTGCATCCTCTACTTTTCTTGCAATGATTTTTATCCCGGACACTTCTTTGGCATTCTCAACAAAAGATTCAACCTTGCCGCTTATCTCTTTTTGTTTTACCTTGTGAACCTCTTTATGGAGATTTTTTAATTCACTCAACACGTCGTGCGCTTTAAGAATCAGCTTTTCCTCAGGAGTATTCAAAATACCACACACCTCCTGAAGAAGACTTTCTTTTTCCCTGTCTCTATTTAATGCAGCCATGCCGGTCATTGCTTCAATACGTCTAATCCCGGCAGCAACAGAGGACTCTCCGATGATCCTCAGCAATCCTATTTCCCCTGAGTAATTTACATGGGTCCCACCGCACAGCTCCTTGCTGAAATCGCCAACCGACGCCATCCTGACCAACTCTCCGTATTTTTCTCCAAACAGGGCTATGGCGCCGGCATTCCTTGCTTCCTGGATAGATAATTCCTTTACCGCTACCGGTACGTTTTCCAGAATGATCTCATTAACCATATCTTCAATTCGCACGATTTCTTCTTTTGTCAGAGCGGAGAAATGATGAAAATCAAAGCGCAGCCTGTCCGGAGCCACCAGGGATCCTGACTGCTCTGCATGCTGACCTATCACTTTTCGCAAGACATAATGGAGGATATGGGTTGCCGAATGGTTTCGCCGGATGGAGTTCCGCCGCTGAATGTCAATTTTGGCATGAACCAAACTCCCTTTCCTGATATCTCCTTTTGTCACCTTTCCCATGTGGAGGATGAAATCGTTGTTTTTTTTCGTATCGGCAATTCTGACCTGGCTTCCATTCGATTCCAGCACCCCGGTGTCACCAATTTGTCCGCCCGATTCTCCATAAAAAGGCGTCCGGTCTAAAACAACCGCAATTTCATTCCCTGCGGTGGCTGCATCGACCAGTTGATCCCCCCGGATAAGGGCAATTACCTTCGCTTCACATGCACATTCCTTATAACCAAGAAATTCTGTGCCTTTCGAGATGTCTTTTATCTTGCTCAGCGGTCCAGTGTCAAAGACCTGGCCCGTCATTTGTGACGATGTCCTTGCCTGTATCCGTTGCTTCTTGAGCTCATTTTCAAAACCATCCTTGTCTACCGTAAATCCTTTTTCATCGAGAATTAATTCCGTCATATCTAAAGGGAAACCATAGGTGTCATATAATTTAAAGGCTTCTTGGCCTGAAAGAACTTTTTGGCTGTTTTTTTGTAACGTATCCATCAGCTCTTTCAACCGGGCTGTCCCCAGTTCTAAAGTTTCATGAAATTTCTCTTCTTCACTTTTTACAATCCGTGCAATGTTTTCCCTGCGCTGCTTGATATCGGGGTAGTATTCCTGCATTACATTGCTTACAATCGGCACCAGTTTGTATAAAAAACAGTCTTTTATACCTAATTGCGTGCCATCCCGTATAGCACGCCGCAACAACCGTCTCTCAACATAGCCACGCCCTTCATTGCCTGGCAGGACGCCGTCAGAAATACAAAACACACATGCCTTCACGTGATCTGCAATCCGGCGCATGAGTATGGCTTGCTCCCGTTGCCCGTTGTATTTTATCTGGGAAATTTCTTCCAGAGATTTGATAATAGGACTGAAAATATCAATGTCGAAGTTGGTTTGCACTCCCTGTATGACCCGCGCCATCCTTTCCAGTCCCATACCCGTATCAACATTTTTATGGGGTAATGGTGTTAGTTTGCCGCCTTCTGTGCGGTCGTATTGCGTAAATACGAGATTCCATATCTCGACAAACCGGTCACAATCACAGGCAGGTTCGCATTCTCTTCGTCCACAACCGATTTTTTCTCCCTGATCAAAAAATATCTCAGAACATGGACCACAGGGCCCATTTGGGCCCAGGAGGGGTGCGTTTGCCGGCCAGAAGTTGTCTTTTTCACCGTAGCAATAAATCTTTGCTTTAGGTACACCAAGGTGTTTTTCCCAGATTTCATATGACTCCTGATCATCTTTATAAACACTTACCCTCAGACGTTCCTCTGGAATTTTCAATTCCTGTAACAGGAATTCCCATGCCCACTCAATCGTCTCTTTTTTAAAATAATCGCCGAAAGAAAAATTTCCCAACATCTCAAAAAAAGTATGATGTGAGGCGGTCCGCCCTACATTATCAATATCGCCCGTACGGAGACATTTCTGGCAGGTGGTTGCCTTTTTGAATGCTAAATTCCCTTTGCCCAGAAACATGTCTTTGAACTGATTCATCCCGGCGCCGGTAAAGAGGAGGGTGGGGTCATTCTGGGGAACCAATGAGTCACTGGGCCAGATTACGTGGGATTTTTTCTCAAAGAATTTCAGGAATTTACTACGAATCTCGTTTGTCTTCATAACGATGAATTACTTTTCACCCTTTTTAGAAACGGGCTCGGCCTTCACTTTTTCCGTGGATTTTTCAGGGATTTTTTCTGTTACCATATCCGGTTTTATCTTTTTTAGGATCGTCTGCTCAAGCTCTTTCATCAATTCAGGTTTTCCTTCGATAAATTGCCGGGAATTTTCCCTTCCTTGCCCTAAACGAATTTCACCGTAAGAAAACCAGGTGCCAGACTTTTCAATGATTTGGTGTTCAACACCAAGATCAATGATGTCGCCTGCACGTGATATGCCTGTATTATAAAGAATGTCGAACTCCGCTTTCTTGAAAGGCGCTGCAACCTTATTCTTGGCAATCGTTGCGCGCACCCTGTTCCCAATGGTTACCTCGCCGTCTTTTATACCGCCAATCCTTCGGATATCAATACGCACCGAGGCATAGAATTTTAATGCCCTGCCGCCGGGAGTTGTTTCCGGGTTTCCACCGTACATAACTCCGATCTTTTCGCGAATCTGGTTAATAAAGATAACGCTGGTGTTAGATTTAGAAATACAACCGGTTAACTTACGCAGGGCCTGAGACATGAGCCTGGCCTGCAATCCCACATGCGTATCACCCATTTCCCCTTCAATTTCAGCGCGGGGAACCAGGGCTGCAACAGAATCGACGGCGATAATATCTACGGCATTACTCCTCACCAGCAATTCTGCAATCTCAAGCGCCTGCTCTCCCGTGTCGGGCTGGTTAACCATAAGATTGTTCAGGTCTACCCCTAATTTCTTGGCATAATCAGGATCGAGAGCGTGTTCAGCGTCAATGAAGGCTGCCATTCCACCCTCTTTCTGTGCATTCGCAATAATATGGAGCGTCAGGGTGGTTTTACCCGAAGATTCAGGACCAAATATTTCAATAACCCTTCCCCGCGGAATGCCCCCTACACCCAAAGCAATATCCAGAGACAATGCACCGGTCGAAATGGTCGGGACGTCAACCTTCGTCTGTCCACCCAGTTTCATGATCGTCCCTTTTCCGAACTGCTTCTCAATCTGCGAGATCGCCCGTTCCAGCGCCTGATGTCGCTTTTCCTTGTCTGCATCTTCTGGTTTGGATATCATAATTCACCCATACAAAAAGTCACACGTATTAAATCAGACCCTCGGCTATTTTTTAGCGCAACCGAGACGGGTGCGCTACCAGTTTGAAATTTATAAACGTTAAACTAAATCAACACTCTGTAATCTCGTATAAAGAGGTCCCTCCGGTAACAGATCGCTCTTCATTAAAACAACCTGCACCACATGTTCTGAGCCAAAATCAAACCCATGATACGAATTCAGATTTTCTATTAGTCTTCTTACGTTCCTGCGCGTCTTGATACGCCCTACCGTAAGGTGCGCCGTAAATTTACGATCCTCATGTTCCACACCCAAGGCCATGAGTTGATTGTCCAGCCGTTCGTGGATTTTTTCCAGGACTCCGCCTGTATCTATTACGTCAGTAAAAATAACCCGCGGATTTTTCTCTGCTGGAAGAACGCCCACTCCTCTGTAATCAAGATCAAACGGCTTTATATGAGTCACGGCATCTTTTATTAAGGTAGCAACTATCTCAATCTTTTCTTCGTCGAGAGAACCGATAAACTTTACCGTAATATGGAGATTTTCAGGGGAAACCCAGCCTACATCAGCTTCCACCTTTTTCAGCTCATCTTGAAATTTCGCTACTTTTTTTCGGATTTCCTCGGTAATTTCAACTGCGACAAAGAGCCTTACGTTCATAGAACACTTGCATGCATACTTATTTATTATGTTGCTAAAAACCTAAGATATCTGCAAAATCTGTGGTTGCCTTTAAAATCAAAACCTCACCGATGCGGAGGTTTCACACAAATTTTTTATGGTGTAGTCGAGTCTTTTTAAGGTCTTTTCCCTGCCCAGAAGCTCCATGGTTTCGAAAATGCCTGCGCTTACACTCTTTCCCGTAATAGCCACACGCATCGGCTGCGCGAGCTTGGAAAATCCAACGCCTAGCCTTTCGGTTAAGGCCCGCAGGGAGTCTTCCAAAGTTTTCTTGTCAAAAGTATCTACCCTAAAAATACCCGTATGCACTTCTTTTAACAACTCACCAACGCCTTCCTTTTTAAGGAATTTATCTACAGCGGCCTGATCGTATTCGATGGTATCAGCAAAGAAGAACCCTGTCTGATTCAGCAGATCCTGAAACGTCTTGAACCGTTCATGATAGAGTTTTACGAGGTCTGTCAGCCACTCTCCGGGCATTTTTGCCATAGCAATACCCGATTTTTCAAAAAATCTCTTTACCTCAGCCGTCAATGGTTCAATGGGGGTGTTTTTGATATATTGACCGTTCATCCAATCGAGTTTCGTGTTGTTAAATTGTGCGCTCGTCTTATTTGCACGCTTTAAGGTAAACTTTTCAATCATTTCCTGAAGGGATATAATCTCTTGGTCATTTCCGGGTGACCATCCCAGCAGGGCGAGGAAATTTACCAGGGCATGCGGCAAATAGCCTTTATCCCGGTACTCAGTTACGGAAGTCGCCCCATGACGTTTACTCAACCTCGACCCGTCTTCCCCCAGGATCATGGGGATATGGGCAAATTCCGGCATCTTAAATCCACATGCTTTGTAAAGAGCGATCTGTTTGGGGGTGTTCGATATATGATCGTCTCCCCGGATAATATGGGTAATCCCCATCTCGGTGTCATCCACGACACAAGCAAAATTATAGGTTGGGAAACCATCGGCCTTCAGTATTACAAAATCCTCAATAAGAGCCGTATCAAAAGTGATGGTGCCATGGATAAGGTCATTAATCTCCGTCACTCCATCTTGCATCCTGAAACGAATCGCTTTGCGTCCCTCGGCATCAGTATCATAAAATGCCTTACCATCAAACACCAATTTCTCTGCATGTTGCTTATAAACGGGTAGTCGTTGGCTTTGGAAATGAGGACCTTCATCCCAGTCTAACCCCAGCCATTTCATGCTATCGAGGATAGCCTGTGTGGCCTCTTCGGTGGAACGTTGCTGATCGGTATCTTCTATACGCAAGAGAAAAACACCCTTGTTGTGCCGTGCAAAAAGCCAGTTAAAAAGTGCCGTCCGCGCCCCTCCAATATGGAGATACCCCGTAGGACTGGGTGCAAAACGAACCTTAACGTGAGAACTCAAGCCTTCTTCCTTAACGATAATTCAATAAAATTTATATTAAGAACATGATAACGAAACTGGAATAAACGTGTCAAGCGATTTATTGGTTAGCAAGAGACGCTTGTATGAGAACGACCGAAGAGAAAGAGAAGATTTTGCAAATAATTTCTGTTAGTGAAAATTTAAAACATACTCTGAACGATTAATTAAATTATATTTCTTTAAGTGTTAGTTAATAATGCTGATACGAATGTTGAAAAGTATTATTATTTGACTTGGTATCTCTTTCTTGGTATTATTTCAGCCGATTTTTTTCAGAGTGCGTTGGATTCTTCTACAAAGTACGGCTCTTTTCCAGCGTTCATTTCTCTTTATTTTTTCTGGTTCCTTCACGTGATTGTAGGCTTATTCATTGAGCTCTTGTCAACTAATTGAAGTTCAAAGAAACTAACACTATACTCTACCATGTTAGAGACACCCGCGGTTTCCGATAGTGAAAGAGATTTTATACTCAAAGGCATATTGTCTACAATAAAAGAGGTTGTTACTGCTCAACAGTATGACATCTGGTTTTCATGTCTCAGAGTATCGTCTATTACTGGAAATAGTATTACCTTTGTTACACCAACCTCTTTTGTCCGCGAGTGGCTTAATAGCCATTACAACGACCTTTTCTCAAGTGCGGTATATAAAGTGTTGAATTCCTCGAGAGAAATCATATTTTCTACAGAGGAAGAGATCTTTGGTAAATTATCATCTGTATCTTTTTCCCCAGAGGAGGCTCTTGCAGATAAAAGTTCTCCTGAAGAAAACTATTGTGCACCACTAAACAAATATTATAGCTTTGACAATTTTGTTGTGGGTCCATGCAACAGATTAGCACATGCAGCAGCCATTGCCGTTTCAGAATCACCAGGCCTTGCATATAATCCATTGTTTATCCATGGCGCTTCCGGCCTGGGAAAGACCCATCTCCTGCATGCTATAAATAATATATTATCATCTAAACACCGATTGAAGACTCTTTATCTGCCCTGTGAACGTTTTATAAATCATTATATTTCAACAATACGAACAAATAGCTGGGACTCTTTTAGAGTTTTTTACAGAAACATCGATGCACTTCTCATAGACGATATACAGGCGTTTGAAAATTCACAGGGAAGTAGAGAGGAGTTTTTTCATACATTTAATACCCTTTATAATGCCAAAAAGCAAATTGTCATTACAAGTGATTGTCCTCCTGAATCTATTGCCACTCTTGAAGACAGACTCATTTCTCGTTTTAAATGGGGGCTTCTCTGCAGTATAGATAATACAACACGGGAGACGCGTATTGCAATCGCAGAAAAAAAGGCATCGCTGTGGGGCATTAACTTGTCTCACGAAGCAGCATCATATCTTGCAGAAAATGTAACCGGCAGTATTCGTGAACTCGAAGGTGCTATAGCGCGCCTGAGCCGGGAGGAAAAATTAACCAAAAATAGCGTCACCCTGGACCGCATAAGAAAAATTGTTTGTGAGCTTTCGGCAAATAGAAAGTACATCAGTATAGAAACTGTCATTAAGGCCGTCTCTGAAAGATTTAACGTCCGGGTCTCCCAACTTCAATCAAGGTGCAGAACAAGAAGTCTCGCACTTCCCAGACAAATAGCAATGCATCTATCAAGAAAATTAACCAAGATGTCATTAATGGAAATTGGTGGATACTTGGGTGGAAGAGACCACTCAACGGTGATCCACGCGGATGAGAAAATAACCAAGATGTCAAAAAAAGATAAAAACCTTAATATTATGCTTCAGAAGCTCGAAAGCGAATTGCAAAAGTAATATGTTCATAAGATGTAGAATGTTTGTTGGATTTTTTGGAAAAAAATGCCGGGTGCGAGGTATCATTAGTTTCTAGTCCTGCAATGGGACATAATGAAATATAAACGTTCTACAGGTTTTCTACAATGGATAAATGATGTATATTTCTATTTATTAAATAGTTACGTTTCTTTTAATTGAAATGTGACACTATATAATAAGATTACGATTTATAAATTCTTTAAAAACATAATAATAAAATATAGGAATAAAAAATGAAATTAAACTTTTCAGGAAAAGACCTCTCTTGTGGTTTTAATTTAGTAGCCAGTATCGTTCCTTCATCCGCATTAAAGAGTGTATTAAAAGGTGTTAAGATTGAAGTAAAAAACAAATGGGCAGAACTCGTTGCTACAGATCTGGAAGTGCTGGTTAAATATCTGTTACCTGTGGGAGAGAGTGATGGGGAGGGTGGCATCGTTATTCCTGCAGATCGAGTAAATAATGTGTTGAGAGAATGGGCCGGACATGAAACGGTCTCGGTGTTGATTGAAGAGGGTAAATGTATCTTGAAATCTGAAGGTGGATATTTCAAGATCGCAGGTGAAGATTTTAGGCAGTTTCCCGAAGTAGACAGCGTGGAGACCACAGGTCTTGTTGAAATGGATGGGGGAGTTATCAGTGATATGATAGGAAAGGTTATTCATGCAGTATCGATAGTTAAGGGGAGAAGTATGTTGTGTGGCGTCTTTATGAGGGTTGTTGGCGATGATATCATTATGGTTGCTGCGGATGGGAATAGGATGTCTAGTGTGAAACGTAAGGTAAATAACCCTGGTGGGATATCAATGGATGGAATAGTTGCGGTGAAGTGTTTGACGTTCCTGCAACGTTTTGTATCTGAGTGTAAGGGGATTTTAAAGTTAGGAATGGGTGAGCAGCGGGTGTACTTTGCAGGTGACAGAGGTGAGATTATATCACAGTTAATAGAGGGTCAGTATCCAAAGTATGAGGAGCTTATTCCAAAAGGAAACCATAAGAGAGTGGAAGTTAGTAAGAGTGAGCTTTTGTCAGGGGTAAGGATGGCATCATTTATGACAAATGAGGAGTACCGGATAGTAAAATTTGTTTTTAGACAAGGAAAATTAATGCTTTCATCTAGGACAGCGGATGTAGGGGAGGCGGAGTTGGAAATCACCGTTGGATATGATGGACCTGACTTTGAAATAAGTTTTGATCCGGAGTATGTAATAGATGCCTTAAAGGTTTCTGGCGGTGATACCGTTGTTATAGAGCTTGGTGGTGGTGACAGTGCGGCTTTGTTCAGGACAGGTTATGAGCAAATGGATGTTATAATGCCAATTGATATAAAGTAAGGTTTTCTTGTTTTGGAGAATGATTATAATGCTGGAAGGGTTACCTGAGAGATATTTTTTTAACAGAAACAGTGCTGTAAAAGTAGGTCAGGTATTAAAAGGATTGTTCCCGAAAAGAAGCCGTGAGGATGGAATTTGCAAAGAGGTAAGGAATGCGTGGAAAGAAATTGTTGGAGAAGAGGTATATCAACAGACCGAAATAACAGACTTGAAAAAGGGAATCTTATACGTGAACGTAGAGTCTCCTGCGCTGATTCATCATTTGACTAACTTTGAGAAGGATGCTATAATCCACAGAATTAATGAGTTAACACAGGCGAATTATTTGAATGATATACGATTTAAAGTAGGAATATTGAACGATGGCAGAAGAAAATAATGTAGCACTTGAGCAAGACACCTATGACTCAACCTCGATAAAGGTGCTTGGTGGTATTGAAGCTGTCAGGAAGCGGCCGGCAATGTATATAGGGGACACAACGGCTAAAGGACTGCACCATCTCGTGGAAGAAGTCGTTTGCAACAGTGTGGATGAGGCAGTTGCCGGGTTTTGTGAAAATATAAATGTAAAGATAAACATTGACGAAAGTATAACCGTAGTAGATGACGGCAGGGGTATTCCGGTTGACCTGCATAAAGAAACAAATAAGTCGGCGTTAGAAGTAGTCATGACTGTGCTTCATGCTGGTGGTAAGTTTGAACATAAGAGCTATAAAGTATCTGGCGGTTTACATGGCGTTGGAGTATCGGTTGTGAACGCACTGAGTGAATGGATGGAGGTAGAAGTTAAAAGGGATGGACATGTATACTTTCAACGATATGAGAAAGGTGAGGTAAAATCACCCGTAGAGGTAAGGGGAGTTACCAAAAAAAAGGGAACCAGGGTTGTCTTTAAACCAGACCGGGAAATATTTGAGGATATAAATTTCTGCTTTGAGACGATAGCAAAGAGGCTTAGAGAGTACGCCTTTTTAAATAAAGGAATAAAAATAGGATTAACAGATGAGAGAACGGACAAGAGCGAGATGTACCGGTACGAGGGAGGCATAAAGGCTTTTGTAAAAGAACTTAATGAAGGCAAAGAGGTGGTTCATAAAGATATAATATATTTTGAAAAAGAAAGCAAAGGTACGATAGTTGAGGTCGCCATGCAATATAATGACGGCTACAGTGAGAATGTATACTCTTTTGCAAATAATATCAACACCATAGAAGGCGGAACTCATTTAAGTGGCTTCAGAGCTGCCTTGACGAGGACCCTCAATGGTTATGCAAAGAGTAAAGGAATTCTCAGTGAGGAGAAGGCACCCCTGGGAGATGACTATAAAGAAGGACTCACGGCTGTCATAAGTATTAAGTTGCCAGATCCTCAGTTTGAGGGACAAACTAAAACAAAACTTGGCAATCGTGAAATTCAAAGTCTGGTAGAAGCAGTGATAAACGAACAACTTGGAACTTATTGTGAGGAGACACCATCAACAGCAAAGGCGATTATCAACAAAGGGATAGATGCTGCCAGGGCGAGAGAGGCAGCGCGAAAAGCACGGGATCTGACAAGGAGAAAGGGAGCTCTTGGCAGTTCAAACCTTCCTGGGAAATTGGCAGATTGCTCCTCACGGGATTTTGAGACGTCTGAATTATTCCTTGTAGAAGGCATTTCGGCAGGAGGCACTGCAAAGCAAGGAAGGGATCGTACCTTTCAGGCAATCTTGCCATTAAAGGGGGTAATTCTTAATGTAGAGAAGGCGCGTATTGACAAGATGCTGAGCAACGAAGAGATTCGAACCTTGATATCAGCCCTTGGGACGGGTATAGGAACGGACGAATTTAATGTGAGCAATCTGCGGTATGCCAAAATTATTATTATGACGGATGCAGATATTGATGGGGCGCACATCAGAACACTTTTGCTAACGTTCTTTTTCAGACAGATGATAGATTTGATAGAAAAGGGACATATTTATATCGCTCAGCCACCTTTGTACAAGGTAACGAAACACAAGAGAGAGGAATATATTTATGATGACAGGGAGCTCCAGAAGAGGCTTATTGCGCTTGGTGGCGAAGGCACAGTTATGGAGTTTCAGGGTAAAAGGAAAGAGGGCTTGAATAACTCAAGATTAACCAAGTTATTGCATCTTCTGGTACAAATGGAAGAGTATATAAAGATGTTGAGAAAAAAAGGAATATCCCTGGATAAGTTTTTAGGACTGAGGCATAAGCAGAACGGGAATCTTCCATTATATAAGGTGTCCTACAAGGGCGAGGTCTTCTCCATTTATTCAGAAGAAGAAATGGAATCATTTATAAAAGAGAAACAGCAAGCTGAGGGAAGGGAATTAGAGATACTGGAAGAGGACGATGCAGTGGAAGCAAGAGAAGGAGTAATTAAAGTTATAGAATATCATGAAAGCAGAGAAATTGAAAAAACCATAAAAGAAATTGAGGCCTATGGTTTTTCGGCAAACGAGTACTTTGTTGGTCACAATGGTGATAAAGAAGGGTATAAACTAATTTCAGAAGACACGGAGATATTCGCCCAGTCCCTTAGTGAGGTTTTGTCAAAAATACGCGAGATTGGCAGGCGTGGCCTGGAAATCCAGCGTTACAAAGGACTCGGTGAAATGAATGCGGAAGAATTAGCCGTAACCACGATGAATGTGAATACCAGAACGCTCTTAAAAGTAAAAGTTGAAGATGCGGCAAAAGCAGATGCTATCTTTAGCACCCTTGCGGGTAAGGATGTTCAGCGGAGGAAAGAGTTCATAGAAAAACACGCGCTGGAAGTGAGAAATTTGGATATTTAATTTGGTTGATGCAAGAAGAGCTGGAGCCATGTTATGCACAAGAAAGAATTAAAACAGATGGAAAATCTGCTGAAAAGCAGAAAAAATATGTTGTTGAAGGAGTTTGAGGAGAGGGTCAAAAAATATCTGAATGCTGGCACCGAAAAACTAACGGACATTGCGGAGATTGCATCCTGTTCTTCGAACGAGGTGCTGGAAATCGCGATTGCAGAAGAAGATGCAAGAGAACTGAAACAGATAGAAGAAGCTCTGTCTCGAATGAAAGCCGGGCAATATGGGGTTTGTGAACAGTGTGGGGAGGCGATAAAAAAAGCGCGGTTGCGGGCAATTCCCTTTGCTACACTGTGTGTAAGTTGTAAAGAGGAAGAAGAAAAGATGTCTGGCGAGGAAGCCTTCCAGGCACGGTATGAATCAGAAGAAGATGTTAACAGACCGGAAAACAGGGAAGCAGAAGAAATGGATACGAGGTATCTGGGGAAAAAAATGAGAGAAATTGAACATGACGATAACAGAAACTAGTTTTTAAAAGACGCCAGAAGAATGACGCTCACTCACACGTTTTTAAATACATGCAGAAAATACGCGCAAAAGACGGCAGTTATAGATCATAATGGCGCCTTTTGTTATGAAGACCTCCGCCTTGAAGCCTTAAAGTGCGCCGAGCAGGTATCATCAGGCGGTAGCGGGAAAAATATTGGAATACTCCTCCTTAACGGAAAAGAATTCCTGACGGCATTCTACGGGATTCTGATGGCTGGAAAGACGCCGGTTCCGCTGAATTTTTTGCTCTCACCAGCGCAACTGCTTTATGTGATCCGGGATGCGGAGATAGAGACGGTATTTACCTGCAACCTTTTTGCACCTCAACTGAGAAATCAGATAAAGCATATCTTTCTGACAGAAGAGAACTATCCCGACGCACGGTTTAATGAAGCGAGCATTCCATACGGCGCGGAAGAAGAACAGGCCGCAATGCTGTATACATCAGGTACGAATGCCAATCCAAAAGGAGTAATATTAACACATAACAATTTCCTGAGCAATCTTGAAGGATGTATGCATGCCTTTCATTTTACGGAAAAGGACATATTGCTTGGTATCCTGCCGCTCTTTCATACCTATGCCTTGACTACAACCCTCATATTGCCAGTCTGCGTTGGCGCAACGATGATCTATCTCACGCGATTTTCAGGGGTAAAGGTATTGGAAATGATTGAAAAATATAAGGTCACGTCCCTATTTGCTATTCCCTCCATGTACCGGGTGCTCCTGCGGACCGCAGAATCAGCCAGACATGACTTGCACACGCTGAGACTGTGCACCTCTGGCGGTGAGCCCCTGCCGGGTGATGTTTTAGAGGCGTTTAGCAAAGTATTTCCGGTTCCTTTAACCGAGGGTTATGGATTAACAGAAGCTACGGCGATCGTTTCGGTAAATCTTCCTGAAAAATGTAAGCCGGGCAGCATTGGTCCCCCCCTGGATAATATCGAGGTAAAGATTATAAACGATAAAGGCCAGGAACAGCCAGTAGACAGGGAGGGTGAAATATGGGTAAAAGGGCCGAACGTGATGAAGGGATATCATAAATTGCCCAGAGAAACTGCGGAGACCATCACCTCCGACAGATGGTTGAAGACAGGAGATTATGGCAAACTTGATAAAGAAGGGTTTTTATGGATTACAGGAAGAAAAAAGGAACTCATTATTATCAGCGGAGAAAATGTATCACCCACGGAGATTGAACATGTCATCAGCAGACATGAAAAAGTCTTTGAAGTGGCTATCGTTGGTGTGCCTGACAAGGTTCGCGGTGAAGTACCCAAGGCATTTATTGCCCTACGTGAGCATACGACGTGTAGCGAAGATGAAATCCGGGACTATTGTATGTCCCGGTTACCGCACTATAAGGTGCCAAAATATTTTGTATTCCACAGAGAGTTACCCCATGGTCCCACCGGAAAGATTTTAAAAAGGGCATTGAAAGAAGAGAGATTTTCAGGTCCTGCAAACCAAAATGTTTAAGATATCGCATGTCAAAGACCTGTTTCCGTTCTCCTGTAGTCTTCTGAAGAAAAAGACGGGTCGTTTGTTTGTACAACGAAAATAATACCATGCCGTTGCCGTCCTTTTTACCTCTTTTAATTACGGGCGTAACCGGAGTGCCAGGATATAGTGCCTTTCAGTACTTTCACGCTCGGTATCCAGACCACGTTACTGCCATTCGTCCTGTCCGGTACTGGCCTCTGACAGGAAAGGGGATCATTCCTCTTGATATAGAAGACCGTCAGGGGCTTGCAGTGCTGATGAAACAGAAGCAGTTTAAGTCTGTCCTGAATGGCGCAGGTTCCTGTGCCTTAAAATCCTGTGAGATGAATTCCCTCCTGGCGTATCGGGTGAACGTGCAATCGATTTTAAACGTGTTGGAAATGATCGATCGTCGCGATGTGCGGTTGATTCATCTTTCCACCGACTTGGTATTCCCCGGGAAAGCGGAAGGTTTATATAAGGAGGAGGACGCCATGGCGCCAGTCACGATGTATGGCAAGACGATGGCCATAGCTGAGGAAATTATTATGCTCAGGCATTCATCAGCGGCAATCTTCCGCATATCACTCCCTATGGGGGTGAGTGTGAATGGACATGCCGGGGCTATCGATTGGATCCTGTCACGTTTTAAAAAGAATAATCCAGCCACCTTGTACTTTGATGAATTACGGTCGCCTTTTTATTGTGAGGATTTTAACAAGGTTATAGAACTGGCCCTGGGAAATAACATTAGGGGTATTTATCATCTTGGTTCGCATCGGCACCTCAGTCTGTATCAGATCGGACAAATTGTAAATAAAGTGGGGGGTTATGCCCCACAACTTTTGAAAGGGTGCATGCGAAAAGAAGCGGGACCCATGCCACCCCGGGCAGGAAATGTTACGATGAATAACCAAAAGCTTATCCGGGCATTAGGGACGGATCCTTTTCGCAAGTGGCCGTATCTGGATGACCATGTTCCCGACAGGACTGATTGGCATTATGAACGACCTGAGCATATGGTTTTGCATCCGGAACAGATTCACAAATGTCTTTATAAAATTCCCGTAGCTTGCTAAAGGATTCGTATCTGACAAAACAATTTACTAGCCATTAACAAGCCAATATGATATAAAACTGCTCATAAAGTCAATGGATGTCTGTCAAAGAAGCGTTAAAATAGAACGTTCTTGGGATAAAAAGCATGAGCAACATAGTTGTTAATCTTGATGGCATACCAATAGAAATAAAACGACTGAAAATTCCCCTAAAACAGCTTATCCTCGATATAGAAAATCCTCGCATTCAATACTACCTCGATACTAGACTGAATGACAATATCACACAAGAAAAGATAAAGTTTGCACTTGCCGAAGGTAATGACCAATACGAGAAACTTAGAGAGCATATAGAACGTAACGGTGGCATTTACGACCCGATATGGACAGTACCAAAAGACGATTATTACACTGTAATTGAAGGTAATACGAGGGCATTTGTTTATGAGGAACTTTCTGAGAAATATGTGAATGATGAAAAATGGAAAACAATTGACGCCTATGTATTGCCTTATAAAATCAATCGTGATGTAATAAATTTTATCCGATTGGAAAAACACCTTTTTGGACAAACCCCTTGGGACGCCTATGAAAAGGCGAGAGAGTTATATCGTCTCAATACACAAGAGGATTATTCTTTAAAGCGTCTTGAACAACATAAGAAATAATATCCAAGCTTATATGGATATGGAGGAACAATATCTTAGGAAATATAACAAACCCTCAGAGAGACTTAAGTTCAGTTATTTTGTTGAATTCAGAAAAAATAAAGAATTAAAGAGATTTTTAAAAGAAGGCAAAATCTCTCTGTTGGAGTTTTGCGATTGGGTAGGAGAAGGAAAATTTAAAAGAGGTGAAGAAATCAGGAAGCTTCCTCTGGTACTCAAGGATGAACAAGCAAGACAAGCACTCATTGATGATAATTTTCAAGCCGCACTTGACCAGTTAGAGCAAAAGAATCCGGCTGCAAAATCAAAATTATTTGAAAAAATCGAAGACGTGATATGTGGCATCGAGACTTTACCATTTGGCGAATTGGATGAGATTAAAAGAGGACTTCAACCGGCAAAAATTGATTCGCTCAAAAGACTCTATTATGTAACAACAAATCTTCTGAAAGACATCGGTACTATTAAATAGTGTCAAGCAACAAACATCAGTTTATACTTGGATTGGTAATTAAAAAGATGCGTGAGGCAGGAGTTACCATATATGGAATTGATGGAAGTTATCCAGGTCTTTTTGGAGAAAAAATACAAATACCTCCACAAATATTAAGGCACAGACCCGATGCCATAGGGACAAGCAATGATGGGCAAGTCTGTATAGGAGAAGCTAAAACAGAAAATGATCTTGCAAACGCCAGAACACATGAACAACTACAAGACTTTGCTTCTATTGAAATAAATGGAAAATTATGTGAAGTATTTATTGGGATACCTAAATCTTCGGAAGATGTTTTTAGTAAAGTCTTAGAAAAAACAGGGCTGAAGGATATTGACAACTTACATCTTTTATGTGTACCTGACGAACTAATCAATGATTAGCACAAATCAAGTTTTCGAACCAAAAACACAAGCTTTACCGCACCAGCTTGAAGCCATTAATTACATAAAAAACAATCAAGAAGTAGCACTATTTGACGAACAAGGACTTGGAAAGACAAAGATTGTTATCGAATCACTATGTTGGTCAATGAAGCAAGGGGAAATAGAAGGTGCCCTTGTTGTGGCGCCGATGTCATTGCTTTACAATTGGGAACAGGAAGTGTTAAAGCATTCTTTTTTAATTCCTATTGTGCTGAGAGGTTCTAAAAGAGAAAAACGATACAAATTTATGACGGGTGCAAATTTCTATATCACCAACTATGAGGCGATTATTGCCGAGTTGCAGAGGATTAAGCGGTTTTGCAAAAGTCGAAAGGTCGCCATAGTTCTCGATGAATCGCCTCGCATTAAAGACCCTGCAACAAAGACATCTCAATCATTATTTGAACTTAGACAATATTCTGTAAAAAGAACCATTATTACCGGAACACCTGTTGCAAATAAACCTGTTGATCTATGGGCTCAATTCTTTTTCCTCGATGGTGGTAAACTCTTAGGGGAAAATTTTAACGATTTTAAATCAAAATACCGTGAGAAAAGCATCCATTACAAAGAGTTGCTTGATGAATTAAAGAATATAATTGCAGAGCATTCTATTCGTCGTTGCAAAAATAATGTCCTTGAACTTCCCGAAAAGAAATTTGTAAATATTTATGTAAATCTCAGTGGAAAACAAGACGAACTTTACAATAAACTGCGTGAGGAATTAAAAATCGAAGTGCAGGACATGACTGGTAACCTCGTCATTGATGAAGCTGAAAATATTCTTAAAAAACTTCTCAGATTAATACAGATATCGAGCAATCCTTTTTTAGTGGATAAGGGTTATAATGAAATTCCTGCTAAATTTTCAACATTGGATGGCTTATTAGAGGATATAGTTTCAAGAAATGAAAAGGTAATTATCTGGACAAACTTTATAGAAAACATTACAGTTTTAAAAAATAGATTTAAGTACTATGAGCCTGTTGTTATTCACGGGGAAATTCCTATTAAAGATAGAGCGGAAATTGTTAAAACATTTCAGGAATCAAACAAAAACAGGTTGATGATTGCAAACCCTTCTGCAGCTCGTGAAGGGCTGACTTTAACAAGGGCGAATAATGCTATTTAATTAGATAGAAACTTCAATCTTGTAGATTACCTCCAATCACAAGACAGGATTCATCGAATATCGCAGACAAAAGAATGCACTATTTATAAAATTTTAGCAAAGAATACGGTTGATGAATATGTTGATAAGCTAATAGATGTGAAAAAAGACATTGCCGGTTATGTTCAAGGTGACTTTGAATGTTTAAAAGCAGAAAGCTATAAGTTTCTTCTAAATAAACATGAGCTTTTAGAAATGCTTGGATAATGGTATGACAAGAAAAGCTATAACAGTACTAGGAAGAGATATTTCTTACGAAATTAACGATGTCGATATATATAGCCTTGAATATTATCCAGAGAACCCAAGGATTAACTACATTATTAGCAGAACACATCCGGATAAAATAACACAAGAATTCATAGAACAAGAGCTTCTTAAACTGGATTCAACAAAGGAACGAATAAAAGACCTTGAAGAAAACAAAGGACTTTTGGATGAAATATATGTTTTAGGAAACAAGGTTGTTGAGGGCAATACAAGGCTATGTGCCTTTAGAAGATTACACAAAAAATACCCGGATGCACCTTCTTGGAAACTTATTAAGGCAAGAATTCTCCAGGATGGTGTTACTGATGAAGAACTTTTTTACATACTCGGCACTTTTCACATCAAAGGAAAAACAGAATGGGACGCCTATGAGAAGGCAGCGTATATTTACAAAATGATCAAGGTATTAAGAAAGAATCCCGAAGATGTTGCCAAACAATTGGGAAAACAAAGGAAGACTGTTGAAGCAATGTTAAATGCTTATGAAACCATGGCAAAAAAATATCTTATCAATTCAGACAATGTGGAAATTGTTAATGGCGCTAGGGATGAGTTGAAAAAATATAGCTATTTTGAAGCATTTTTTCTTCAAAAAGACTTGGTTAATAGGGTTAATGAGGCTCCTGCTTTTCTTGATGACTTTGTTCAATGGGTTAAGGAAGATAGGTTTAAAAAAGCACAAGATGTAAGGGAACTCCCTAAAATTCTAAGTAATAAAAAGGTATATAAGACCTTTTGCGAATCGGATGTTGATGAAGCCTTTGATGATGCAATGCGCATTCTTTATGAAAATAAACCAGAAAAAGTAGATAGGTTTTACAAAAAAGTCAGGGAATTTAGGGAATTCTTAAAAGAGGCAGAAGTCCTTAAAGTTAAAACGGAAATAGAGGAAAATAAGAATAAGAAGGCCGAATTACAACAATGTTACAAGGATTTAAAAAGGTTTTGTAAGGAAGTGGGATTGGAAATCTGAAGGTATAGGAGAAACCCTTGAAAAAAACATTTAAGGCTATTGAGATAGTACAAAATAAGTGGAAATTTTATGTCTTTAGTATTAAATCTGATTTACTTTACAAAATAGCTTACGTCAGCAGGAGACATGAAAATAAAATAGAGGGTTATCAGCGCAATATGTCAGAGAAAAGAGCAACAGAAATTCGTGATTATATATTCAAATTCAACGGGGTTATACCAAACAATATCATCATCAATTTTGATACAGCTTTGAATTATGATAGTCGTGAAAATACTATTTCATTTGATATTAAAGATGATATAGCATGGATTATTGATGGACAACATAGATTATATGGCTTATCCTTAAGTGAAAAACCTATTGATGTTGTTGTGGTTGCCTTTGAAAAATTAGACCTTCAGAATCAGGCGAAGATTTTTAGGACTATTAATTCAACACAAAAAGGTGTTAATGCCTCATTAATTTACGACCTAATTGATTTAGTAAAAGACGCTAGTTTTTTAGAAGAACGTGCCCATGAATTAGTGAAAAAACTAAATGACGACCCAGAATCACCTTGGTATTTACAAATAAAAATGATAGGCATTGGAAAAGGTCTTGTTTCACAAAGTGCTTTTGTAGAAAATCTAATACTTTTGTTGGACGAAGAGAAAAGAGCGCCGTTACATATTTACTCTGAGGAACAACAATACGGTGTTCTTAAAAATTATTTTAATGCAATTAAATTTTTGTTTCCAAATGATTGGGGAAATGCAAAATCTTTATTAACAAAAACAGTGGGTTTTTATTCTTTTATTTCATTATTACCGACTGTTCTGCAAATTTGCTTGAGTACGTACAGTGATTTCAAGGTTGATTCAATAGTTAAAGTATTAGAAACTATTAAAAATTACAACTTTTCAAGTAAGGGTCCATTAAAAGGAGTTTCTGGAAAAGCAGGTGTTGAAAGAATAGTAAGTGAATTAAATTCTCTTTTAAAAACAGCAATAACTAGAGAAACTCAGATAATAAAGCTTTAATTATGTTTCATATTATCGTTAGAAAATTTAGAACAGTAAGTGGTGTACTCGGTGAATTTGTAAAAGACGCTGTCAGAGAAAATCCATTGATTCCAACACAATTTATTACTACTGAATTCCAGAAATTTTATTCCCCCAACTTGCGAAATGCTTTTTATAAAGAGGTTAATCTTTACTTGGATAAATCTCTATATCAGTATATATTAAGCAAATATTTGATGCAAGATGGACAATTTACATGGAGCGCAATTACGCAATATTACGCAAATTTTTTTGCTATTTCTGGATTAATAAGACTTTGTGAATATGGATTCTCTAGAATAGGAAACATAGATATAGAAATCTTGTATGATTCTGGAATATATAAAATAAGAAAAATAAAGGTTGAGGGTTTACACAGAATCGTTTGGAAAACATTCTATGCTTTATATAAAAATTTTAATTATAAACCCAATATATTTTATATCATATACTCTCCAATTATAAATAACAATGTATATTATGAATCAAATAGAAGAAACGATTTTAACTATAATCCAGGAAAAGGGTATAACGAAATTTATTTCACTCGTAATACTATTCTAAAGCAAAAGAAAGAATTCTTAGTAGATACTTATTCTAGTAGTAAATTTATAAAAGTAAATGAGTGGATAGATTTAGACAATATAACTCAATATAGAATTAGGTTGCTTGCCAATATTATTTCAGAAATAGATAAAATTACTGAATTTCCTGCCCATGCAAAAGAACGATTTATAATTAGAAAAAATCTAATACACAAATATGAAAAAGATAAACGACATCGAGAAAGATTTCTATCGTGGCTAGAAGGCGGATAGCATGAATGTACTTCTTGTTGAACCAAAGTATAAGAATAAATACCCGCCTCTCGGTCTTATGAAAATATCCTCTTTTCATAAAGAGCGAGGGGATGAAGTACATTTTATGAAAGGGCTAAATAAACAAGTAAAAGAACAACTGTGGGATAGAATTTATATAACTACATTATTTAGTTTTTATTGGGATAAAACCATTGAAACAATAAAATACTATGAATTTAGCGTTAAAGACCCGCAGAATCTTTTTATTGGTGGGCCAATGGCAACCATCATGGCAGACGAAATAGAGAAAGCAACGGGATTTAAACCAATAAAAGGGCTTCTTAATGTAAAAGGGAAACTAAAACTCCCTAGTGACCATTTAATTGATGGTCTAGTTCCTGATTACAGCATGCTTGAACAGATTGACTATAAATACCCTGCCAGCAACGCATATTTTGCCTATATGACACGGGGTTGTGTAAGACGTTGTCCTTTCTGTGTAGTTTATATAATAGAACCTGAATATGTACAATATATCCCTTTAAAGGAACAAGTAGCCTTGACTACTGAAAAGTTCGGGGAAAAGAAGGATTTGCTCTTGTTGGATAACAATGTTCTCGCATCAGCGGATTTTGATAAAATAATAAACGAAATAAAGGACATTGGTTTTCACAGAGGTGCAAGACTACACGGGAAATTTAGATACGTTGATTTCAATCAGGGAATAGATTTAAGGCTATTAACAAAAGACAAAATGAAAAAATTAGCCGAGATACCTATAAAACCCTTAAGAATAGCCTTTGACAGGTACATTCTGAAAGATAAATATGTTAAAGCGTTACGTTTGGCTGCGGAATGCGGCATCAAATATCTTTCAAACTATATCCTTTTCAACTATGATGATACGCCTGAAGAATTTTATCTGAGGCTTAGGATTAATGTATATCTTAATGAGGAATTCGAAAGGGGAGGTTACTCAACAAGAATCTGGTCGTTTCCGATGAAATACTCCCCTATTTTGGGGGAGCATGGTAAAGATAGAAAATTTGTAGGAGAAAAATGGAATCCTCGATATTTAAGAGGTATCCAGTGTATCCTTAATGCAACCCATGGTGTAGTAGGGCCGAAAAGAAAATTTTTTGAAGCTGCCTTTGGAAAGAATATAAAGGAATTTAAAAAATTAATTTTAATGCCGGATGACTATATTATTTATAGAGAAGACCATAAAGATAATGGTGCTGCTGATTGGCAGAGATTATACAATTCTCTGTCGGAAAAACAAAAAGCTGATTTCCGTAACCTGGTTTTTAAAAATCAGTTTAACAATGGGACACATTCAAGGTACCCAA
The DNA here is from genome assembly GCA_964490485.1 of uncultured Candidatus Brocadia sp. Lineage (GTDB taxonomy): Bacteria > Planctomycetota > Brocadiia > Brocadiales > Brocadiaceae > Brocadia. Next base: position 64,282 of record CAZBCT010000002.1, read on the forward strand.
AAGTAAATACATTATTATCGTATTACAAATAGTGGCAATCATATCAATTATCTGACTTCTCCAAAAGTTCCGTTGCAGTTGATACAACAGAAACAGGATGTGAGAAGTTTGGAGATAAGAAACTTCGCTTCCTCACCGCTCAATCTCTTGGTTTTCCTGTGATCTTGGTGCTCTCTGCGGCGAAAGGCGTTGCTCTAATTTAGCAATTTTAATATTTCCTCCGCTGCGTGCTCAGACGCGCCGGACATTCCAATCGTATCTGTCAAAGAGACTAATTCATTTACACAGGTTTGTCTTTTTTGATCATTCCTGAGGAATTGCACGGCCTCACGAGCCAACCAGCGGTAATTTTTCCTGAGCATGAGAAGCTCAGGGACAATGGCCTTTTGCGCAAGGGCGTTTACCAGTCCAATGTAAGGGGTTGTCAGGAACGGCCTGGCAATGAAATAGGCGAAGGGGGATATTTTGTAAATAATGATCATGGGTTTATGATAGTAAGCAATCTGTAAGGTAATTGTCCCTGCGCCGGCGATGCAAAGGCTGGAGGCCTTGATTATTTCATGGACTTTTCCAGAAATAATTTTATAAGGGATTTTTACGTCCCTGGCAATATCCCGGATAAGCGGAAGATAGTGTTCGTCACCGCAGGAGATAAGAAATTGAGCGGTGGGGACTGCTTCATATATTCGTTCCGCTGCCTTGAGTAACAATGGCAACAATCGGACGATTTCCTGCCTGCGGCTCCCCGGAAGAAAAGCGACAATCGGCTCTCCGGTCTTCTTGAGCTCTGAGATAATCCCGTCATCTACGCCCTTGATGTGAATTTCATCGAATAACGGATGCCCCACGTAAGTGACAGGTATTGACGCTGTTTCATACAAGAGTTTTTCAAAGGGATAAATTACGATAACTTTATCTACGATTTTTTTTATTTTTTTCACACGCCACGGTCCATGAGCCCAGAGCTGCGGACAAACATAGTAAATGACAGGAATTTTTAGTTTCTTTGCTGCCCTGGCCAGGTGAAAATTAAAGCCGCAATAATCGATCAGAATAACAAGGCTGGGCCTCTCTTGTTGAAAGAAATGAATACAATCTCTTTTCATTTTCAGAAAGGTGGTTAGCTCCGATAGGACGTGGAGCCACATTAATGATTTGGTAGACATATCATGGAGACAATGCAAACCCGCCTGTTTCATACGGCTTTTCCCCAGCCCATAAAATTGTATCCGGGGATTCTTGTTTATCATGCAGGACATAAGATTTGCCCCGTGAATATCACCAGAGGAGTCGCCCGCGCTGATAAATACTTTGTATATGTCAGGCATAGAGAACCTTGAAAAGGTATTTGATAAAATTTATAAAGAAAAGTGCAGGTATCAACAACCAGACAAGAACGAAAACAAAGGATGTGTCCGTGCAAAAGAGTCCATAATATGTATCAAGAGCAAAGAGGATAAGACACGTGATTGGCAGGGCAACAAGGACGATTATGATTGTGCAAAGAAAGAAGGGTTGATGTGAAAATAATGAAGCAGAGAGAATGGTACTCTCTGTATAAAACAGAATAAGGAATAACGTCAACAACCTCCTTTTGGCAAGGAAATAACTTCCCGCAGAGGCGACCAAAGTTACAAACGCTACGATAAGCAATAGATATGGCGGCACCTTACCACCTAACCGTATTCGGATTAATGACCATCTATTCCTTCATCATGAAAAATTCCCGGTATTTAGAAAATGCAGCATGTTCTCTGCCGGGATTTTTTCGAGTTAAACACGGACAAGCAAGTTTGTCCGTACCACCCCACAACCCGCTTAACTAAACTGCAAAATCCTATACGATTTAATTATTTTTCCGGCAACAAAAACTTATTTTTTATCATGGAAGAAATCCTGTTTTACGTTAAAAGACAAACTGATATCGGGTCGCAAGTAAACAAACCAAAACATGACACCGACCAGGATAACGCCCCCCACAATATTACCCAGAGTAACAGGGATAAGATTATTCACAAAAAATCCCCCCCAGGTAAGTTGGGAGAAGTCTAATGTCTTTCCTGCCATTTTTTCAGCGGCAGCAACAACAGTCGGATTTCCTTTTAAGATTATACCCATCGGAATAAAGTACATGTTTGCAACACAGTGCTCAAAGCCGCTTGCAACGAAGCCCCCGATAGGAAAAACGATAGAAATAATCTTGTCTGCTACACTCCTGCCACTAAAACACAACCACACGGCAAGACATACCATTGAATTGCAAAGAACACCTCTGGCCAGGGCAACTTTAAAATCCAAATTAACCTTCGTGTTAGCTATCAGGAGTGCCTTAGCGCCTACCATATGATGAAAGAATTCAAATTGATGTGTGTTATATACCCAGAAGACCATGGTAAGACTACCTACAAGATTGCTAACATATGAAACAATCCAGTTATTAAGCACATCACGTGTTTTAATCCTCTTGCTTACGTATCCCATAATAATCAAGTTATTTCCTGTGAAAAGCTCTGCACCGGCAATAACAACCAACATAAGTCCAAGGGAGAAGGTAATGCCTGCTATCATAGAGGTAAGCCCAAAGTGCAGGGTAGAGTCACAGGTTACGAGCGTGGCAAACTGTGCACCAATACCAATATAGGCTCCGGCTAATATACCTAACAAAAATGTCTTAACAAAGGTTAATTGTGCTTTTACGGTAGCTACTTTGTCAATTCTTGCAGCAATTTGTGGAGGCGCGTAGGCATCAATATCAATAAGTTGAATCGTTTTGGAAACGTTATTTTCTGCCATATTCTCATTCTCCTTCTTATAATGCCTTCTTTGATGGCCGTAAATAAATATACCAGTAAACACCAGCAATCAACACAACACCACCAAAAAGGTTTCCAAGGACTACCGGTATCATGTTATCAATTAAAAACCCTTTAAAAAAGGTTAGATTTGAGATATCCAGTTTTCCCCCGGTTACCTTTTCTGCCGCTGCAACTACTGAACTATTACCTTTCAGCACAAGCGCCATGGGAATAAGCCACATATTGACCACACAATGCTCAAATCCACAGGCAATAAGACAGGATATAGGCCAGAGTAATGCCAACATCTTATCGAGATTGCTTCTGCCGCTGTAGCACAACCAAATACCAAGGCATACCAGGGTGTTGCAAAGCACTCCTCTTGTAAAAGCAGCGCCAAAAGGAATATTCACTTTATCATTAGCAGTGAGAACTATTTTTGCTCCCAGGAGATAATTATTCGCCATCCATTGTCCAGAGTTGTATATCCATAACACAAGAGTAAGTGCACCGATGAAATTGCCAATAAAAGCAATGATCAGATTCCTGGCAAGGTCTCTGCCGGTAATCTTTCTGGCCATAAAAGACATTGCAATAAGGCAATTTCCCGTAAAAAGCTCTGCACCGGCAATTACAATTAAAACCAAAGCCAGGGTAAATGCGGCACCACCTACCAACTGGTTTAAGCCATAGTTAGAAGTAGCTGTATGAACTACAAGCATCCAAAGTTGAGCACCTAATGCAATAAAAACACCGGCAAGAATACTAAGGGCTAGCAGGGTTAGAGTACTTAACTTTGATTTAGATACTCCAACCATCCCTACCCTATCCGCCATTTTTGCAGGTGCATAGGCATCGACTTCTAAAACGGGTGTAGCATACTCTTGAGTCGTGCTGTTATCCTGCGTATCAGACATATATTTCCCCCTTTCATGCATAAAATTGTGATAGATTCATTTTCCAAAAGGGAAATATTTTATCACAAGAACATTTTAATTACTATAAGATAATTTATTTATACTGAATATTTTAATTCTTTAATTATTTCAGGGAAGTATCTTAAAAAAATCGTAACAATTTAGTTTTTCGAAAAAATTCAATAGTGACGATGTTTACCGCACCGTGTAGGGGCGAAGCATTTGCTATCGTTGGTATACATGCGTTCATACACACGACGGCAAATGCTTCGCCCCTACTTTTTCAAAAAACTAAATTGTTACAAAAAATCATGTTTGCTTTTTTCGTTTGTTGGATGGAAAACCATGTTGGAAATGAGATAAGTTTTTTGCAGGGAAATGCAAGGAAAATAGATTGCTTTTTCATGAGATTTTGCTTTATTATGATTAAGTTTTATCTGATAATTAAGGTATTATTGGGCTTGGAAAAGCACATGTGTTTTTGGAAGTAATTATGGAGGAAAAAAATGATTACCAAGGACATGGTCATTAATGATGTTATAAAGAAGTATCCGAAGACCATTACGGTTTTTAGTAATTTTAAGGTGGATGCATGTTGCGGTGGCGGTTTTAGTATTGAGAAAACCGTTAGTGCAAGCGGGATTGACCTGAATGCCTTACTCACGGCATTAAATAAAGTTGTAATGGCAAACAAGTAAAATACGTGTTTTTCTGTCGTTGCGTTTTTCCTGGGAAAAGGAAAATAGCGTTCTTTTTACAACGCTACTCAGTTTTTGCTCTTACAGCCTTTGGTATCATAATTCATGCTGGCAAAAGTCAAAAGCGTAGCTGTTTTTGGAATTGATGCGTATTTATTGGACATTGAGGTTTATATTGCCACGGGTGATTTGCCGTATATTGCCATCGTTGGGTTGCCGGATGCGGCGGTTAAAGAGAGCCGGGATCGGGTAAAAGCGGCGATCAATAATAGCGGCTACCGGTTTCCTTATGGACCCATGACCATAAATCTTGCCCCCGCAGACCGCAAGAAGGAAGGGCCGGTTTTTGAATTACCGATAGCAATCGGAATACTTATCGCAACGAACCAGATCGAAGTTCCCGATATCCAGGACTATGCTATTGCAGGCGAGTTATCTCTGGATGGCAAGCTCCGTCCGGTCAAGGGTTGTTTGTCGATGGCATTTAAGTGCAAAGAGCTGGGGATAAGAAAATTTCTCGTGCCCTCTGAAAATGCATCCGAGGCGGCTATTATTGAGGGAATTGACACGATTCCTGTCAAAACCCTTGCAGATACCGTGGGAATTTTGACTACCTCGATTCCTGCTGTGCCCTGTAAAGTTGAATTGAGCGAGGTATTCAGGGAATCTGCTGATTATGACATAGATTATGCAGACGTAAAAGGCCAGGAGCATGCCAAAAGGGCGCTGACGGTTGCCGTTGCAGGAAATCATAACGTAATCATGATAGGGCCGCCGGGCGCCGGCAAGACCATGCTTGCGCAGCGTATTCCTACCATCATGCCGCCTCTTACTTTAGAAGAGGCTTTAGAAACAACGAAGATTTATAGCGTTGTAGGGCTTCTGAACCCGGGACTGTCGTTGATTGTAACGCGACCCTTCCGCGCGCCGCATCATACGATTAGCACTGCCGGACTCATTGGGGGCGGTTCATTCCCAAGGCCTGGGGAGATTAGCCTTTCACATAATGGCGTGTTGTTCTTAGATGAACTTCCGGAATTTGACCGAAGGACAATTGAAGTGCTCAGGCAGCCGCTTGAAACAGGCTCTGTAACGATTTCGCGTGCCATAAATTCTGTCACCTATCCGGCTAAATTTTTTGTCTGTTTGGCGCTCAACCCGTGTCCGTGTGGTTTTTTCACCGATAATCAGAAGCGTTGCCGCTGTACGCCTCATCAAATCCAAAATTATATGTCAAAGGTTTCTGGGCCATTATTGGATAGGATTGACATTCAAATAGAAGTGCCGTCAGTCCGATATGGTGAGATTGTTTCGGAGAAGGATGCACAATCATCTGCAGATATAAAGGGAAAAGTTGCGGTAGCCCGCACCATGCAAAAAGAGCGGTTTCGGGATCAGGCAATTATGGTAAATGCGCATATGTCTTCAAAGCAAATTAAAAAGTATTGTGTGGTGGAAAAAGCCGCAGAGACGTTGCTCCATCAGGCAATGACGGAATTGGGGCTTTCCGCGCGTGGTTACAGTAAGATTCTCAAAGTTGCGCGCACCATTGCCGATCTGGATGAAAGTGAACGTATAAAACTGGAGCATGTATCAGAAGCTATACAGTACAGAAATCTGGACAGGGGTTTGTGGAAATGAATATCCTGTCACTACGAATTGCCGTAAACAAAATTGTTGTCCGCATTTTTTAAGAAAGGGAATCGGGCATCTTTCTCAGATAAGAGCGGACTTTCCAATGGCCAGGATATAGCTAAATCCGGGTCATTCCAAAGAATGCCCCGCTCATTCTCCGGAGAATAAATGTTTGTGCATTGGTAGGTGATTTCTGCTTTTTCAGAGAGCACGCAGAACCCATGCGCAAAACCTTCCGGTATATACAGCATTTTCATATTTTCCGATGATAAGGTTTCGCCAACCCATTTTCGGTAATAAGGCGAACCTTGTCGTATATCTACGGCGACATCAAAGATCTCGCCCGACAGTACGCTCATTATCTTGCCCTGCGCCATGGGATTTTTCTGATAGTGAAGTCCTCTCAGGACATCTTTTTCAGATTTTGAGTAGTTGACCTGTACGATGTGCTTTGTTATGCCACCATGAAAAAAATCAGGGTATTTATACATTTCTGCAAAAACCCCCCTGGCATCCGGGAACACCGTGGGTTCAATGAGAAGCACCTCTGGTATGGCTAGTTTTTTAAATGAGAAGGGCATATTATTCTTCGTGTAAGATTTTTTTTAAATATTCTCCATAACTGGTATTGATCTGGCGTGCAAATTTTTCTACCTGACTGGCGGTAATAAAACCCATCCGGTAAGCAATCTCTTCGATACAGCCAATCTTAAGCCCCTGTCTCTCCTCAATGGTTTTTATAAAGAGTGACGCGTCAATTAACGAATCATACGTTCCCGTGTCAAGCCAGGCATAGCCGCGTCCCATGAGTTGCACGTTTAATTGGCTTTTCAAGAGATACGCATTATTGATATCGGTAATCTCCAATTCGCCCCTTTTTGATGGCTTGACGTTCTTTGCAAGTCCGATCACCGCGTTATCATAAAAATAAAGCCCTGTAATCGCCCAATTTGATCGTGGGTGTGTTGGTTTTTCCTCGATGGAGATTACCCGGTTGTTCTTATCAAATTCAATAACCCCGTATCGCTGAGGGTCTTTCACGTAATACCCAAAGACGGTCGCCCCTTCTTTTTCTGTGGAGGCTGCTTTTAACATATCTGAAAGACCGTGTCCAAAAAAGATATTGTCGCCTAAAACAAGGCAGACCCTGTTGTCGCCGATAAAATGTTCGCCAACGAGAAAGGCGTCTGCCAATCCCCGTGGTTTGCATTGTTCTGCGTAGCAGATTTTTATTCCGTAGTCGGTTCCGTCTCCTAATAAATCTCTGAATCTGGGCAGCGCCTCAGGGGTGGAAATGATAAGGATGTCTCGTATCCCCGCCAACATTAGAACCGACAGAGGATAATAAATCATCGGCTTGTCGTAAACAGGGAGCAGTTGTTTGCAAATAGCCTTCGTTACGGGATACAGGCGTGTTGCCCTGCCGCCGGCCAAGACAATCCCCTTCATGGTTTATCCCCTTTCTTGAGACGGCAAAATTAGCTGGTAAAGACGAAAATCTTCAGCAAAAAGGAAAAAGACGTTGCTACACAAGGTGAAGAAGTTACTTTGATTATATATCTTATGAAGCATGATTTAATTCAGGAAACAAATACGACATAAGTTCTCTGGCAATAGGCGCTGCAATATCCCCGCCGTGTCCAGAAGTATGTTCCACAAGAATGACAAAGCAGTACCGTGGGTTTTCATAAGGAGCGTAACCGGCAAACCAGGCATGGTTGTCTTTGTGGCGTCCTGTTTCTGCCGTGCCTGTTTTTCCTGCGACCTTGTAAATATCCAAACCCTTGTCTTTGGCAGTGCCGCGAGTAACTACGTCCTGCAGAGAGGTGCGCAGAAGGTTGATGATATCAGGGGGCAGGGAGAGTTTCTGTGTATTCTTTGACTGAAATGTCCGAACCGTTTCTCCCAGACTATTAGTAATTTTTAATAAGACGTGGGGGAGAACTAACGTGCCGCCATTTGCTATGGCAGCATATGTCCGTACCAACTGAAGTGGCGTGGTAAGTAAAGCTCCTTGTCCGATGGCAACGTTCATAGTAGATGCCGTGGTGGCTAATTTTGGCATATTGCCGGCTTTTTCATGAGGGAGGTCTATGCCTGTCTTCTCGCCAATGCCAAACTTTTTTGCCCAGGCATATAAAGTGTCTCCGGCAAGGATCTTTGCTGTCTCAAAGAAAAATACGTTACAGGAATAGGGGATTGCGTCTTCTATAGTAACTAATCCATGACCATACTCCGACCAGCATTTAAAAAGGATGTTTTTGTATTTGATATAGCCCGGACACTCAAAAGTCGTTTGAGTTGTTATCGTGTTTGAACTGAGGGCTGCGGTTGCCGTAACTACTTTAAAAATAGAGCCGGGCGGTAATGCACCCTGTATGGCCCGGTTGAGGAAAGGCTTTGAAGGGTGCCTGATAAGCTTGCGAAAATCCTTTTCCATCGTATTGGGATTAAAGCGTGGATTGCTGGCCATAGCCAATATTTCACCGTTCCAGGGGTCCATAACGATAATGGCGCCTGAGTTTGTGCCGAGTGATTTTTCTGCATGGGCCTGAATTTGGCTGTTGAGGGTGAGGTAGAGGTTGTTTCCGGGAACAGGAGGTCTTTCCAGCACCGTTTTTTCAATCTGGGTATTTTTGCAGGTAATTTCTTCAAACTTCTTGCCTCGTAGTCCATGCAATTCATCTTCATAGTACGCTTCAACCCCTGTTCTGCCGATCGTGTCGTTTTCGGCATAACCGTCATAGAGTAATGAAGTCGTTTCGTTACCGGCGCTGCTGGAAGCCAGGATAAAATTATTCCAGTTATTGCTATGAACTTTCCATTCATCCTCGGTGAGCTTGCCGATATACCCTAAGATGTGTGAAGCGAGTGTTTGTTCCGGATAAATTCTTTCTGGTCGGGGAGTAACACGTATGCCAGGGAATTCATCTGGTTTTGTCTCTATCTGAATAATCTTTTCCCACGCAACTTCAGAAACAATAGGATAAAAATCCGTTTCTTCTTTTATACGTATTGCCCTGCCGTATTTTTGTTCCATATTCCGTTTCAGTTTCTCGACTTTTTCGATGGCCTCGTCTGTGTATTCTAATAACTTAATTTGCGGAATATTCAGCAGATGGGATAGTTTTTTTAACCATATGTCCTGATTTTCATGGCAATCGCCGCACGAATTTTTTGTCTTTTTATGCACGTCCATTTCCATAATTCGTGGAATGGTTTTATTCATGCGCGTTACAGAGCAATAGAGCAGGTTCTTATAATTCACAGAGATGTCAAAGGTGTGTTGGTCGATGGCCAGGGCCTTCCCGTTTCTATCGAAAATCGAACCCCGTGTCGAATCTAAGGGATACGTGGCGATCCGGCGGGTTTTTGAAATGCCTTTGTATTTATCGCTCTCCAGGATTTGGAGCTGAAAGAGCCGGGCCGCGATACAGATAAAAAACAAAACGAAAAGAATAAGTATTGCCTTAAAACGGAAAGGATACATAAACTAATTATCCTTGAATAAAAAAAGTTTCTGGGTAGGCTGAAATTGACCGAATATCCAAAACAGAACAGGGACAGACATTGCCGTATATAAAGAACAGCAAAAGATCATCCAGAGGGTTGACGAAAGACAGAGGGAATGAAAGGAGATTGCAAGGTGAATAGTGTAAACAACGTTGTATATGAACGAAAAGATAAACGTAATGAGGATTTGGGTAACCAAATGCCCTCTGTAGAGCATTTCCCGAAAGGACCAGATGAAAAAGCCTATTGCAACAAAGAATACGGAATTTATTCCAAAACTCCCTTCTGAAAATAAGTCTTTTGACATGCCCGTCAGCCAATTTGCAAGGGTATTTCGCTTCATGTCGGTGAGAAAGGAATAAAACACCACCAGGGGAAAGTACAAATCGGGCACCGCTGACCCAAGGTTAATCCAATACATCATGGTTGACTGAAAGAGGGAGATGCAGAACAGAATGCACAAAAAGGTAAACCACCGCATACTGGTATTCCTTTGTAAAGGCCGACTTTTCCTCAACCTTTTTCCCTTCCTCTTAATTAAAATGAAAATGCCTATATAGGTGCTTAGGGCGAATTTGTAATAACGAGCACACTTTCAATTTTAGAAATATTTACCCGTGGTGATACCTTTACTGATTGAAAGAGTGCGCCACTTTTCAATTCATTTTCCACCACGGTAGCAATGGGCAAGGACGGTGGATAAAGCCCTCCAATGTCAGACGTAACAATATCGTCTCCTTTTTTCAACTGTGCCCAGCGCGGCGCATATTTTAATTTACAAAAGGCAGTTGCATCTCCCTCAATAATCACCTGCTCGCGCGTTTGAACAACCCTTCCTGGTATGCGTGCGGCAGGGTCAGTGATAAGTTGAACAACACTATTCCTTCCACTCACGGTAGTAATCTTTCCAACGAGCGCATTATTTGACACGACGATGTCATTCGGTTTTATCCCATGTTTTGAGCCAGCGTTAATTGTTATGCTTTTTCTGAAATTTGATGTGTCGTATCCAACAATATCCGCCGGTATGGGATTCTTTTTTATGGTTGTGTTTTCTGCCTGGAATTTTGCAAGGTTATGTAATTTATTCTGTAATTTGTAAATGGTATCCTGTTGTTCAACGAGCTTGTTTTTGAACTGCAGGACTTGCTCCTCCAGGTGTTTTTTCCCTTGTGCGTCGTGTAGTGCGGAAATAACTCTGTCAAAAAAGGTGCTGGCTTTGTTACTGCAAAAACACGTTGCCCACTGGAATGGCCTCATAGGGGAAGCGCAGGTCATTTTTATGCGACTTGAAACTTTTGGCTGTAAAAATAACAGAATCAGAGATATTCCGAAAAGGGTAACTAATGTTGCAAGGGGATGTTTAATGAGATTGCTAAAACTAGGGGTGGATGTCCTCATCCTGTAAAACAGATTTAAATAAGTCGAGATTTTCGAGGAGATAACCCGTTCCTCTTGCAACGGCTGTTAAAGGGTCACCGCCTATTTGCACCGGAAGACCCGTTTCTGCTATCAGCAGTTTGTCTATGCCTCTGATCAATGCACCTCCGCCGACCACGACCAGTCCATTGGTTATTAAATCTGACGCCAATTCCGGTGACGTCTTTTCCAGGGCTGATTTTACAGCGCCTATAATTTTATCGATGGGCTCTTTGAGCGCCTCTCTGATTTCTTCCGAGGTAATGGTCGTTGCCCTGGGTAAACCGGCGATAGCATCGCGCCCGCGTATTTCCATCGTTAGCTCTTCTTCTAAAGGATAGGCAGAGCCAATTTCTATCTTTATTTGCTCCGACGTGCGGTGTCCGATGTCCAGGTTATAGGTTTTTCGTATGTATTGAAGGATCGATTCATCAAATTCGTCTCCTGCAATCCTGAGACTCTCGTGAGTAAAAATATCGCCAAGTGATATAACTGCCACTTCTGTGGTCCCGCCCCCGATGTCAACGATCATACTGGCTATCGGTTCGCCTACCGGAAGACCAACGCCAATTGCTGCTGCCTTCGGTTCGGAGACCAGATACACCTCCCGTGCACCGGCGCGCTCGGCGGAATTTACTACCGCCCGTTTTTCCACAGCAGTAATGCCGGAAGGAATTGCAATCAATACCCTGGGACGGACACCCCATTTACGTTTATGCACCTTCGTGATAAAATATTTGAGCATGGCCTCGGTGATATCGAAATCCGCTATAACACCATTTTTGAGCGGGCGGATAACCGAGATGCTGCTTGGCGCTTTTTCAAGCATGGCCTTCGCAACATTTCCTACCGCATTCCCGTTTAAAAGAACTTTATTTGTTCCTGGTTTCACAGCAACAACCGAAGGTTCTGACAACACAATCCCTTGTCCCGGTATGCAGACAAGGGTATTGGCCGTACCAAGATCAATCCCCATATCTGTGGAAACAAAACCTAATATGAAATCTAATGGATGCATTCGGATGTTTATCTCTCTTGAGGGAGTTTTTTTGTTAAAGCACGGCTTTTCACAAGTGGTGTAGTTTTTTATAGTTAGTAATAGAATCCTATAAAGGCAGAATTATACGGTTAATCTTTATAGAATGTCAAGGGGAAAGTCCTGCGTGTGATGTTACCATTTTGAAATGGTAATAATTGGGGATCTTCTTTGTATTGAGTGGATAAAAAAGGGCTGTGAAGTTGTAAGTTAAATGTTCAGATTGGTCATGTCCATCTGCTTGCATTTATATTTAACGTAGTCCTGAGGCGACATCATGTTATTTCCTTTCGTCCGGTTTATTGATCACCCCTTCTGACCAATTGATAATAGCACCAATGTCAACTGGTTCACCGCCGATGGACATCTTGTGCTGTCGTCCTTCCAGCAACTTTTTTTCTTCACCCTCCACGAACAAAACAGCATCACCCTTCACGGCGGTTACGATGGTAACAAGATCTTTTGCCAGAATATTCAAAGTTCCTCTTTTAGTTCTAATCCGCCCATTTGGTGTATCAATTTCAAATGGCGTTTCTAACCCTTTTACAGAAATGAATATCTGTCCTGATTTAAGTTTTATCTTTAAGGAGTCGACAAAATGCACTTCGGTATTTACATCCATACCCACATCAATGCCTTTTTTTATAGACAGGGTAATTCTTCCTTCGCTGCCGGTTTTCAGGGTAATATCGTTCCGAAAGTGGGTATGGTTTGACACCTTTTCCCATTCCGCCCCTTCCGGGCACAAAAACTGCACCTCTCCCCGGGTATTCAACAGATTGACTTCTCCGCCCTTGTGTGTTAAATAAAAATAAAACACAAACAAAAGCAGAAGTCCGCCCCCCACGATGATGCCTAAAAAGAAAAAACCCTTCTTTGTAGGTCTTGCGATGAGTATTCCCAATTCATAGAGGATAATCATGGGAACCGCGGTCATAGTCTGGGTAAAGGGGTCTGGCGGTGTGACGATAGCGGCAATGATAAATATTACCAGGACGGCATATTTTCTCCACGCAATAAATTTATCAGGGGTAACAAATCTAATCTTTGAAAGGAGCAGCATGACAAGCGGTAACTGGAATACGAGTCCCAACGCTACGGTCAGCATGAAAACAAATGAGACGTAGTCCTTCATGGTAATGATTGGTTGAATACCGGGACCGAGGATGCCAATTAAAAATTGCAAACCAAAGGGTATGAGGAGAAAATACCCAAAAAGCCCGCCAACCACAAATGCCGCATATGAAACCGGAAGGAACAAAAGCACATATCGCTGCTCTCTCTTGTAAAGCCCGGAGCTTACAAAGTGCCATATTTGATATATCACAACAGGGTAGGCCAAAAAAACCGACGTTATGAAGCACAATTTCATATACGCATAGAAACCCTCCTGGTAGCTCAGCACCTGTAATTCTGTTGAAAGACCAACCTTTTCCATAGCAAACTTATGGGGTCTTTTGGCCACGTCCAATATCTGCGCTTTAAAAAACCAGCATAATATAAAACAGAGGACAATTGAGATAATAGAAAATACGACCCTGCGCCGCAGCTCTTCAAGATGCGCGCCTAACGGCATTCTCAGGCTTTCAGTTTCGTTGGTTGTCTCTTCAGGCTTTGTTTCTTCCACATCAGGCTCCCTGCGGTGTTTTAAAATAATATTTTGACATTTTCAGCAAAAATTATGAATGAATTAGGCGGCCTCCGGCAGCGACTTTAAGCTCCCCTCTATCAAGCTTACTGTTGGACAATTTTTGTGCTGGACAGGTTTAAGATAGGAGATGCCTTATTATTCAAGGGTTTTGGCGTATACTTCACAAAAAACGTCTTGTTAAAAACATTGTATTAATTTGGTCTTTTAAAAAACTTATCAATTATGAGCTCCGTCAGGAGCAACCTGTTTGTAGCAAGATAGGATGCCATAACAGATATAAGCTCCGTTAGGAGCGACCTGTTTGCATATCAAGCATACACAGGTCGCTCCTCTGGAGCTAATCGTATTTTAACAATTCATTGCTACAAACAGTACGCCCTTAACAGGGCTTAATTTTTCGAAACACTAAATTGATATAAAATATTTATTTTGTCCAGCCAAATTTTGTCCAACAGTAAGCTCTATCAAGAGGGGCCGGGGGTGTGTTGTGGCATATTTACACACCCCTTAATCCCCTCTTTTTAGAGGGGAAAACCGGTTTGAAATTCCTATACATTCAATTAGATTCTTCGCTCCGCTCAGAAGGACATTTTCGCATTATTCTGTCATTCTGAGGGAGTGCAACGATCGAAGAATCTCAACTTTGAAATTCCTGTACATCAGGGTTAACCCTGTCAGGGTATAAAATCCTGACAGGGTTGACTCATGAATTTCGTGTCTCGGATTTTGTCTTTTCTGATTCGTTCGGGTTCGGTTGTATCCAGGATAAACGCTTACTCGCCCGCACGAAAATAAAAGGCTTATGATACAGGCATATTTCTCAAATTACAAGGGACAATTCGATGGTTTTCTGCCGGACAGTTCATAATAACGGTAACGTACGAATTTGCCATGGCAATTCGTACGTTACCTTTTTATCTTGCCATTTTTTTGCTAAAAGGGCCAAAATTATTCTGGCAATTAGCGGAAGAAGTTTCATCAGATAGAAAAGCCTTGAAAGATTTACCGCTATATGCTATTATCCTTGATGAAATACCGGTTGATTTTTATCATAGTATATGAACCATAAAAATCCCCCTTAAGAAGGGGGGCAAGGGGGTTGTAAAATAGCCTGGAAAAACACCCCCTCTGAATCCCCCCGTATCAAAGGGGACTTAAATGGGCTAACTTGAGGATTTTCATGACTAGGGAACTCCAGGGAAATTTACTTGGCGCTGGAAAGGTTTTTGGAATCATTGTTAGCCGTTATAATAACTTTATCACCCAACGTTTATTGGATGGCGCAATTGATGGGCTTAGCAGGCATGGTGTAAACGAGGACGATATTGATATTTTTTGGGTGCCGGGCGCCTGTGAGATACCCATTGCAGCGCTTAAGGCAGCGGAAAGCCGCAAATATCATGCATTGATTTGTTTAGGCGCCATTCTGCGCGGAGAAACTCCCCATTTTGACTATGTTGCAAACGAATCTGCCAAGGGTATTGCGCACGTTGGACTGTCTACGGGTATACCAACCATCTATGGCGTCATTACCACAGAAACCCTGGAACAGGCCATTAACCGCGCTGGCGCAAAGACAGGAAATAAAGGGGCAGAAGCTGCCTTGTCGGCAATAGAAATGGCAAATCTCATCGATCAGATACAAGCCGGCGTAAAAACAGCGAAAAGATTATGATCCATTCGGTTTTTATTCATTTCACCGGATCTCCTGTGTGACTCCTTATTTCAAACTCTTACAAAAATAGCGATATTCCATGCGCAACAGAACAATTGCCCGCGAACTTGCCCTTCAAGCCCTTTATCAACTTGATCAGCGTGGCGACGAGATCTTTGATGAGATAGATAATTTCTGCAAAAAAAGCACAGAAAACCCCGACGTATACCAGTTCGCCATAGCGCTTACCAACGGGTGCCGTTCACACCTTCAAGAAATCGACGAAAAGATATCGGGTGTTACAGAACATTGGGAATTACGACGCATGGCCATCATAGACAAAAATATTCTCCGTCTGGGAGTCTACGAATTATTGTATCGAAATGATATACCCCCGAAGGTATCGATTAACGAGGCAATAGAACTTGCCAAAAAATTTAGCACAAAAAACTCAGGAACTTTTGTGAACGGGATTTTAGATAAGATTTACACCCAATTTGGAAATGGAAAACAGGCGGGCGATGCCTGCCCTTCCACACCTCAGGACAGAGCGGAAATTAGATATGGGGACGCAGATCTGCATATACACACTACCTATTCTGATGGCACGATGACGCCGGAAGAAGTTGTCGACGACGCTATTCGCCGTGGTATCTCAGCGATTGCGATTACGGACCACGATACGATTGACGGATTCGTTGTTGCCTGTCGTTATGGAGAGGGCAAAAATATCCACATTATACCGGGCATAGAATTTTCTTCATATCTCAGCCCTTCCGAGATCCATATCCTTGGATATTTTATCGATGTAAATAACCTGTCTTTGCAAGAAATAATACAACAATCCCGCGATGACCGTGTGAATCGCATTCACGCCATGGTAGAAAAATTGCATACGCTCCACGTTGATATTGATCCACAGGAAATCCTGGCCTTGGCCGGGCGTGGGTCTCCGGGGCGCATGCACGCGGCAGAAGTGATATGGCAGCATGGCTATTGCGGTACGATTTTAGAGGCATTTTCAAAATATCTGGGAGATAATAAGCCTGCATACGTTCCTAAAAAAACCTTGACATCGCAACGGGCCATTGAGCTCATCAGAGATGCCGGGGGGGTATCCGTGCTGGCCCATCCAGGGCTCACGCAAAGAGACAACGTTATCGAAGATTTGGTAAAATGGGGTTTACAGGGGATAGAGATATATTATCCGTCTCATACTCCACAGGCCGTCAGGAAGTATCTGAAGATTGCAAAGAAGTATAACCTTGCAATAACCGGCGGCTCGGATTTCCATGGTGAAAGAAGGGTGAATTGCCCAATCGCCAAAGTAACCGTATCGGGTGACCTTGTTAGCAAACTGAGACAAAGATGTCCTTCCCGCTAAAAATGCAATGGAGGTAATATGCTGATGGAACAGCCATCAAGAAAAGCTAAAAATACTGTAGGAGAAAAAAAGGGAGTAACACCGCAGTCTGTCGTTGCGGAGGGAAACGCTAAGAAACCATCGCCAGATTCATTGCAAAAACCGGGTAATAGTTCAGGAAACCCCCGTGTCAGTTTCTGGATCAGACTCAAGACGTTTACCTTTGAGCCGCCAAAAAAAGTCATTGTGGAAGGCGATACGATAAGGCTTGTTCCCGTTTCGCCAGAAACTGAAACAACTGTTGGCGAAAAGGAGATCTCTGTAATCACGGAAGAATTAACCGCAGTTGTCGTGGAAACACCGGGTGGCAAAGGTGGAGCGGAAAGCCAGACACTGCTGACTCCCGAAGAGTTGGTTTCTCCGTTGCCTGAAATCGTCCTGGGCGAAGAGCCGGTTGTAATAAGAGAAGAAATTCCCCTTTCAACAGAAAAGCTCAAAAAAGGGCTTGAGAAAACACGGACTCGTTTTTGGTCCCGTCTAAAAGGCCTCTTCTCCTTCAGAAGAAAGATCGATGACTCCGTGCTTGAGGAATTAGAGGATATTCTGATTGGTGCAGACATTGGCGCAAAGTCAGTTCAAAAATTGGTGCATGAAATACGTGAGGCATGGAAATCAAAAACCATAACGGAGACCTCGCAGATACATGATTTTATAAAAGACAAACTCAAAGAAGGCCTGCGGTCTCTTTCAACCGCCATCAATTATTCCCCTACTTCCCCAACGGTCATTATGGTCGTCGGAGTAAATGGGGTGGGGAAGACAACTGCCATCGCAAAACTCGCAAACACTTTCATTCAGGACGGCAAGAAGGTTATGGTTGCCGCAGGCGACACCTTCAGGGCTGCCGCCGTGGAGCAACTGGACATCTGGAGCAAACGCATTGGGGCGGAGATTGTAAAACACCAAGCCGGTTCTGACCCAGCAGCCGTGGCGTATGATGCCCTGGAAGCGAGTATTGCAAGGGGCATCGATGTAGTGATTGTAGACACTGCCGGGCGTCTTCATACCCACGAAAATCTTATGAACGAATTGAGCAAAATCAAACGGGTTATTTCCAAAAGGATTCCCGGCGCGCCACATGAAGTCCTCATGGTACTCGACGCCACAACAGGGCAAAATGCCCTTTCCCAGGCAAAGATGTTTAAGCAGGCGGTAGACGTTACCGGGATATTTTTGGCAAAACTGGACGGTACGGCAAAAGGTGGTTTTGTGCTTGGGATGCGTAATGAAATAAACATCCCCGTAAAATACGTCGGGCTTGGTGAAAAAGCGGATGATATAGAAAAATTCGACCCTGATGCCTTTGTAAATGCCTTGTTTGAGTGAGACCATGCAAAAAGAAGACGCGGTTTTTTTCCGTATTTTCCGGTTTCATCCGGAACGCGATGCGAAGCCGTACTTTCAGGAATATGAAATCCCTTTTACCCGGAAGGACCTGACGGTATTAGAGGGGCTTTACTATATTCAGCAACGATTGGATGATTCTCTTGCCTTCCGGTCATCCTGCCGGGCGGCCATCTGTGGTTCCTGCGCCATGCACATTAACGGAAAGTATCGCCTTGCCTGCAATACCCCGGTTGTGAAACTCAAAACAAAGACAATTACCATTCGTCCCCTTTCCCACATGCCGGTTGTGAAAGACCTTGTTGTTGACATGAAATCTTTTTGGGAAAAGTATGAACAGATGAAGCCATACCTGATGCCCGGCAAGCCGTCTCCCGCAAAAGCGGAGCGGTTGCAGCGCCCGGAAGAACGGGAGAAAGTAGATATCCTTGTTGATTGCATTCTCTGCGCCTGCTGTCATTCCTCGTGTCCGGTCACGGCATCGCACGAAAAATATCTTGGTCCCATGGCTTTTCTAACGGCAGACCGGTTTGTATCGGATACGCGGGATGGTGCACGGGAAGAGCGTCTGTCGATGGTAAATGACGAACATGGGGTATGGCGCTGTCACACGGTCTTCAACTGCCAGGAGGTGTGTCCGAAGGATCTGGATCCGAGCGGTTCCATTGCCCACTTAAAGATGGAGATTGTTAAGGGCAGAATTCAAGAGAAATGTTTATGAAGAAAGGATGACCAACATGGACGAAAAGAAAAAGATTGTCGTTGTTGCAAGGACGGAGGGTATTGAAATTGTAGTGGAGGGTGAAAAAGATACCGATGCCTATGAATTACTCCTCTCAAAAACCCAGGCAACGGAACTTGCCATGAACATCCTGAACACCTTATATAAGACGGGTGCAAAGATATAACGATAGATGGGTAACCATACTTCCATAAAACGCATCTGTGTGTTTTGCGGTTCTAAACGCGGTGCGCGGCCAGTGTACACAGCTACAGCACAACAACTCGGCAAGGCCATGGTCTCGCGTGGAATTGAGCTTGTCTATGGCGGAGGAAGTATTGGTCTGATGGGGGATATTGCAGACGCTGTTTTACGGGAGAAGGGCAACGTCATTGGCGTCATTCCTCACGCCCTCTCCACAAAAGAGTTTGCCCACCCCGGCCTGACAGAACTCCATCGGGTATCAAGCATGCATGAGCGAAAGGCCATGATGGCAGAATTATCCGATGCCTTCATTGCAATGCCCGGCGGCTTTGGCACATTTGACGAGCTTTTCGAGATACTCACCTGGGCACAATTGGGACTCCATAGAAAGCCAATTGGATTGCTGAATGTGGACGGATATTTTGATTTACTGCTGGCCTTTATCCGTCATGTATTGCAGGAACGTTTTATCCAGGAAAAACACCACCGTCTGATCATAACGTCTCACGACCCGGAAGAACTCCTGGCTGATCTTGTTCGCTTTACCCCGCCCGCAAAGATTCCCCGGCTGATTGACTGGAAAGAAACGTAATGGATTAGATTCTTCGCTCCGCTCAGAATGACATTTTCGCATTATCTGTCATTCTGAGGGAGTGAAACGACCGAAGAATCTCAACTTTGAAATTCCTAAACCATAATTAATCCTTTACAAAGGATACTTTCTTTGCCCAGATACTGTGAGCATAATCTTTCTTGATTTTTCTCCACGCCTGTAATAATGCATCTACCTTGTGGGTACTTTTGTATTCTGAAACACCATACCAATATTGCGCTTCCGGGGCAATATCACTCCTGGGATACCGATCGACCGTCAATTTCAGCAGCGCACTGGCAGCCTTGTAATCCTGTCTTTCCAGCGCCATGAAACCTAACCCAAAGTGTAATTGCGGTAGAAATTCGTCGGGAGGCAAAAACCCATTGAACCGGTAATATTCGGTGCCCAGGGAATCCAGTACAAGAAGGGTGGGGGTCCAAAATACCCGATATTTTCCGGGAAGATCAGAGCCGCTCTGCACATTGATTTGTAAAGGAATGAAATTTTTATTGACGAAGTCTATTACTGCTGCATCAGGGTACGTCACGGTACCCAAGGTTTTGCAGCCTGTTCAGGTAGGTGCAAAGAAGTCCAGCAGGATATTCTTATGCGCGACCTTTGCTTTTGCAACGGCCTCGTCAAGGCTTTTTTCCCATGCAATGGCTGGTGGTGCATCTTTGGTGTCAGCGGCAAGGGTTATGGAAAGAGATACCGCTACGAGGGTAAGACAACTTACAGCGTACCGTACCATGACCATCCTCCTTTTCTTAAAAGTCGCAGGATAGATAAAATTACTTATACCACCTATACCACAATAATTTTTTTGAGTCAATAAAAATATGCATTTTTCTTTGTGGCACTTTCACGCCGTTTAACCCACCTTATTCGACGTAACATCATCAAGTATTTTCCATGCTCAAGGCGACCTCTTTTCGCTACGAAATGTCGTGAGCAAAAAACTAAATTTCGTTAATTTTCAAAATTTCGTAGATATATTTGTTGTCTCTTGACAAGCTGTAACCTATTGCCATTATAATTGTTGAGGTGGGTTTAAAGATACTGGCACATGATTTGTTTTTTAAAAGTACAGAATGAGAAGAAATTAATGTAACAGCGGTGTATATTACCAGGTTGTTGAGAAAGGCGGCGGCGATGTGGAGAAAGGCTTACAAGATTTTCAGAAGGCCGTGGCAGTATGTACCGTTTCAAAGCAAACATTTTTTTGGAGGAATTGCCATGAAGACTCGTATTTTAGGCATAATGGCACTATTTGTTATCGCATGTGTATCACCCGCTGTTTTTGCGGCGAACGGGAACAAAGCTGATTGGGGTTTTGAACCAAAGAATTACCGTTATGCGTTAATCGAGGGTGAAATAACTTCAATCGATCACGATAACGAAGTACTCAGAGTGAAAGGAACAGATGAACAAATATTTTTCTGTGAGCATACAGAATTCTTTAGAGGGGATATTTCATTACCAATGGAAAGGGTGTTCCATCCCGTAAAATTCAACAAAGACCAGAAAATACAGGCGGTCAATGTCAGCGTTGGGGACATGATTAAATCCCGATATAGCAAATTTGACAATGGCAAGATATACCTGGACACTTGTCTGGTGGGAAAAGACCCGACATCTAAAGATATAGCAGGTGGCAAAGGCGATACCTTACTATCGGGGAAATAAGGTTGCTCATTCAAGGTTTGAGGTTTTAAGTCCTTAAACAACTATGCCACAAAGACACAATCACTTCGTGTAATTGTGTCTTTGTGGCTGGAGAAAGGAGTCAAAAATGTTAACAACATTTTCTCTATTGAAAAGATTGACGGTTCTCTTTTTGGCACCATGTGCAATTTTTCTTTTGCCAACTTTTTTTTATGTCCTCATTGTGCTCAGCTTGGGGAAAATAATGCATCTGTTCAGCAAAGTATATTGTTTTCGATACAAAACCCATTGCAATTCTTAATTCTCTTCTTGTGAGGAAAATAGGTATGGTTGTGTAATAATTTGTCAGCATGAGGAGGTGATTGATATGCTTACATAAAGTTTTGTTTCAGAGAAGTATGCTTGAGCGTTGGTTGTTTTACATTACGATAAAGTTGGAAGTAAGGAGGATGGTATGGGTAAATGTTGGAAATGGACGTTGGCATCAGCATTAATCAGCTGTGGGACGATGGGTGCGGTAGCTAACCTGATGACGAAAGAGGCAAAGGCAGTAGAAATTATCACCCACTGGGTACCGCACGAAGTATATGGACAGATAGGCGAACCGGATAACAACGGTAAGGTGTTCTTTTCTGGTTTAGGCGCAAAATATATGGGATATCCTAAGGATTCGGGTGCGCCACCTTATCCAGGAAAATATAGCAAATTCTGGAAGACATTACCTGCATACCGTTATTACATTCCTGACTATATGTACAACAGGGATGAGGTAAGGCCTTCAAACCCGATTAAGGGTACATTCCAGTTAGATCAGTGTATAGGCTGTCATTCGGTTATCACCCCTGGCATTGTGAGGGACTATAAGAAGAGCGCTCATTCCAGGGCTGAACCGAGTCCAACGGGTTGTGATACCTGTCATGGCAACAATCACCAGAAGTTGACCATGCCATCATCGAAGGCTTGCGGTACGAGCGAATGTCATGAGACCCAGTATTCAGAGCAGGGTCAGGGTGGTATTGGTTCACACGCTTCGTGTTCAAGCTTTGCACAGGTGGAATGTGCGTGGTCAATTGAAAGGCCGCCGGGAGACACGGCTGGTTGCACGTTCTGTCATACCAGTCCGGAAGAAAGGTGCAGCACCTGCCACCAGAGGCATCAGTTTGATCCGAAGGTTG
>CAZBCT010000003.1:0-82167 GCA_964490485.1 uncultured Candidatus Brocadia sp.
TGCAAGTACAGAGATAAATAGATGTGCGTCTACCCGGTGTTCTTTCTGATGATAGCAGGAGGGAGGGGAGGCGAAAGCCTTTCCTGCCCCTATTCAGAAAAATTGTATGGATAAAAAATACAAACATGCCTAACGATTGGAGGATAGGAATACCAGTCGGGTTGGATTGAGGAACGAAACCCAGCGGATTGTTATTTAAGAACGGATGATGTTGGGTTTCGCTTACGTTCTACCCAACCTTACACAACTGGTTTGGAATTCCTA
This sequence comes from uncultured Candidatus Brocadia sp., assembly GCA_964490485.1. GTDB lineage: Bacteria > Planctomycetota > Brocadiia > Brocadiales > Brocadiaceae > Brocadia. Next base: position 265 of record CAZBCT010000003.1, read on the forward strand.
TACATTTAGGAAAAAAGCGTGACATGACACACTTGTGTAACGTCACACTTGTGTGCCATGTCACACTTTTTCTGCGTTGCTTGAAAGACCCATCCTTTGTTCACCTCTGTTTCCATCTGTTCATAAGTAATTGAAATTTAATGCGTAGTGAAGTAATTACAGAAAATTTCTCCCTTTATCCAGATTCCGGCATTTATTTTGTTATTTGTTTCTATCAGACACATTTCGATAAAGGCAAACCCTGAGTGATTGGGGGACGCAAAGTAAAGGGTCTTTATCCTTACAGGGAAGTAACAAAGAAGACACCCCTAAGAAAAAAGATAGCCTTACTGCCGAAGATGTTTCAATGAACATTTTTGCAGTAAGGCTTTTTTGTTTTTATGAGTAAAGAAAGAGGGTGGTAAATGAGTTATTATATGCCCAAATGGCCGTATAAGAAGTCACCAGTCAAAGTATTATATGTACGAATAGCCATATAATAAGACGTCTTTTAGTACGGCTACTTAATGTTAGGCATTTAATAATGGAACGAAAGGAGATTAACCGTGCGCGCTTTCGCACAGAAACCGAAGGTAACTCAGCAGACTACATCCGCCAAGTCGGCGATACCCGGTCGGGCCCACTCTGTGCAGGGCGGTGTGGTGAGCTCCACCTTCACTTACAGCGCACGATCGGGAATCAAGCCGTACAGCGGCTGTTAGGCGACATGAAAGGAGGTGATGGCGATATGAGGATTTAGGATGCAGGGAAACAAGTAAAGGTTTTTAGGGCTGGTGAAAGCCTTATCTTGAGAAAGAGGCGCCAGCTAAATTTTAAAAAAGGAGGGAAGAATCATGGATAGAAAACCAGAGGAACACTCCACTGCTGAAAAAACCGCAGGCGCGGTGACTGGACACGTGGAAAAAGAAAGGGGCGAGTTCCATAAACTGCTCGCCGTAAATCCCAACTACTTCGGCAATCTCGCCGACAGCCAGTTCAAGCCGGTCAAGAAGATCATCGGCAATACAAAATATGAAGAGCTGACATGTATAGGCTTCAATCCGAATCTGAATCAGTTGGAGGCGACGGTTCCTGTCAAGCTTCCGTATGGATATGGCGGAGGACTGTGCCAGGCCGGATCAACGGAATATGTGCGTTTCTTCATTGATTACGGCGGAGGTTGGGAAGATGCCGGGATGGTGTCGGTCAACGTCCACGACATTCCAAACATAGAGGACTGCGCCGCTAAACCGGACAAGCCGCTCGTATATGTGCTTACTCAGCCGATTGAACCGAAGCGCGACAGTTGCGGCCACCCGGTACTGCCCAAGGTGCGCGGCATCCTGTCATGGAACGTCCAGCCTCCGGCCGGCCCGGCAAATGCCGACTGGCCGCCGGTGTGGGGGAATGTTCTTGATCGCCATATCCAGATCAAGCCGCGCCCGCGGTTCCTGGTTGATATTGCCGACTCTCTCGGTATTGATCCGAAAATCAAGCTGCCGCTGGAGCTGGAAGCCATCAAATACGAACCGCTACCGTTGCCGGATCCTCCACCCTTTGCATTAAAAGAGCTGGTGAAGCTATACGGCGCCAAGGAAGCGGCCGCGACCAGAGTCGAGCCGCACCGGCTTGCGTTTAAAGAAGTCCAGCCTGTCCTGGCAGGGTGCTTGGTCGATCAGCAGATGCTCTCTTCTAAGATTTCCGAGTTCAAGGAGCTTGGCCTGGACTGGTTGTCGATCATCGAGGTTCTGGAAAAAACCAAGGGAGACGTCACCTACGAAGAGTTGAACTGTCTCGGCCTTGATTACAACCGGGAGTGGCTTGTCGGCACGTTTGTCGTTAAAAAACCGACCGGGTTTTCCGGCAACCTGTGCAGCAAGGGCAGCAAGGAATACGTAACCTTCTGGGCGGATTGGGACAATACCTGCAAGTGGACTTATGTCGGCACCGCGACTGTTCCGGTCCACGACATCGCTGCGATCCCGGCTGGCGGCCTTCACTATGCCGCAATCATGCCGGTAGACCTTAGCGCCCATCGTAAGCCTTGCGAAAAGCCAAAGATCGGACGCGTGCGCGCCGTGCTTTCATGGAACGTGCCTCCGTCCAACGTAGACCCGGATGCAATCCCGCATTGGGGCAATCGCCTCGACACCCATGTCCAGATCAAACCAGGGACACCGTTTGAGATAGAACCGAAGATCAGCATCATAGGCGGAATCGGCGTCGCCAATATATTCACAGCCACTACAGGCATGACTAAACCGTTCGCTCCATTTGCAGGTTGGGGGCCTGGAGTGTTTGCCGATCCGTGGGATCCCACTCGCTCCTGTCCGTTTGGCGGGGTCATCCATATTCAGTCGGACCCGGTTCCTGGACACAGATACAAACTATGGGCGCAGAACGTGACCACTGGCGGGCCGGAGATACAGCTCATCAATCCGGTCTGGGTAACCGACCACAACGGAGTCAGCGGCAATCACTTTGCCGGGGTAGGCGGGATGTTCGACTACCTGCCCGTGAGCCAGAATCTCTTGAGCATGTTGTACAGCGGATGGGCGCCTGCCGGCGACGACCTGTGGCAGATCCGGCTGGAGCTGTTCACCGGCGGAGGCATCTTCCTCGGTAGCACAGCATGGCACCGGGTCCAACTGGACAACACGACTCCAAGCACCGTGACGGTCCCGCCAACTCTCGACATCCATATTGACGGCGGCGGCGACTGCAAGGACTTCACTGTCGGGGTCGTCGTGAACGGCCGTTTCGTGGCGCGAGACATCCATTTCGGGCACTATGCGCTGTCCACGCTTCCGGCAAGCATGTCGCCCAACGCTCCTGCGCCGTCGTCAGGGAATACCCAGACAGCGCCTGCTCCTGGAGACCTGTGGAGTCTGAAAACGGCTGGGATGACGCCGTGCGGCTATGTCGTTCTGCTCCAGGCATGGGATAGGAGCATAGTCAACAGCCATCCAGGCTCGCATAATTACAACCAGGATGACGTAGGATTCTGCCTGAGGGCAGCCGGCAAATAGCCAAACTGCCAAATGAAGGACAAAACGGGCAAGGGATCTAACCTTGCCCGTTTTGGAGGAGTCCAGAGGGTCGCATCTTAAATATTAATTATTCTTTATCTTGTCGATTTGACCTTTTAGCAAGAAAAACACTTTATTTTTTAAGATGTGACGTTTTTCTTCTATCTTCTCTTATTTTACGTCACAGATTTTTCGGTTCTCTTTCTTACGAAATGAATTCTTATAATGCGGAAGTGGTGGCTAACCAAAAACGAATATAACCTTTTGAAAATGAGGCATACCATGAAAATTAAGTATCGTGTTTATTTGCTTGCCTGTCTTTCATTACTTTCTGTTGCCTGCGCTAAGATTGAAGTGGTCGAAATCAAATTCAATCACGACACAACCAGTTGGAACGAAGACGCACTGAATATTCGTCAGAATTTTACTCAGACCGTTAGCGTACCGGAATGGAGTGCCGGTGAAACAAATCCCAAGGATTCACCGGCAGCTTTTGTTGGCGGCCGCAGCGTGAAAGTTATGGTAAAATTCAAAGGGAGTCGCGACGGTATCTACAAGATTTACACAAAAGGTGGGCCTTTTCATTTAAAAAAGACCTCTGTTCAGATTTTCAATGGAGTTTCGAATCCGGCCTGGGTTCCATTCGAGACCACGAATATACCGGCAAGGGTTGCCGTTGCCGATGTAACATGGTCCTGGAAGCGTAAACTATGGTGGATATTCACCCAACAAATAGATAAAAGTCATCATCGATTTTACACTGTCCTGGATGAGCCAAAGGAGCCGTGGGAGCAGTCGCCTTTTCCTGACAGCCAGAACCCCTGGACTGAAGCACTCGACTATGCCTGCTCATGGGCAGATGGAGAAGGGACATTCAATGGAATTGCTGGTAAAATTACTGAACATATCAACAATGGGCCGTACGCCTACGATCAAAATGTGGGAGCAACGCACTATGGATATTATAACCTAACCGCATTTTTGGATCGCCTCAACGGCGGCTGGGGTAACGGATCGGTCGTTAATTGCTCGGATTGTGCGATGTCCGTCACCACCTTTTCTAATTTGCTCGGTTGTCAACTTTGGTCATCACGGATGGGATGGTTTTTTTCGCTAAACGAGATTATTGCTGTAGGTTATCCAACGTTTGCATGCCCGGGTTGGGGATGCAGTTTCAGTTATCATGAAGTTGCCTGGACAGGGAATGCCCTTGCCAGCGAACCGGTTTTTGATGCGTGTCTCAAGGTAGATGGAGATGCCGATCCCGTGAATCCCCCTCATACAGCTTTATTGCCAAAAAATATCACCTTTGATGATCCATCGGGCATCGATTATCACGAACGGCTTGTGCCTCCAGCTTCACTCCCAAATTGCCAGGCACAGCCATTAACAAAAGGGAGACCGCCTGTATTTTAGGAGAGTGCGCGTAACGAAGACGTTGTTATAATACCTGTCACTGTCGCGTTACGTGGAGATTCATTAACCCCGGAGTGACAAGAGGCTACCATTGTTCAACTCATTTTATCTACCGAAGAGGAGACTATAATGCGATCAACCAGCTTTAAACTGATTTTTGCCATGGTAATTTTACAACCTTTGCTTTCATTTGTCTTGCATGCTAAAGAGCAAGGAGAAACCCAGCGGGATTACATTGAAAAACAAGTCCAATACGACCGCTGGAAAGATGTTTTGGGAATAAAACCGGAAGTCAGTTATGACGAGTTTAAACTTGACAATACCATAGTAAGTCCCTGGCGTATTCAGCGCATGCAAGAAATTGAAAAGACCGGCAGCGGAAAAACAATTCAATATGTACTTTCAAAATCCGATATTGTCCGGGAAGCGCAGGAGATCCTGCTGGCTTCCATCGCCCGCTTCCCGACACGTGCGGACGCCGCAGCGGGACTTATTGACCGTTTGCTCGGAATACAACGTCCCGGTCTTAAGCTCATCGAAGAAGAGCCTCTGATGATAGGAGATCTTGCGGTCAATATCCCGGACAGCCCTGAACCAGCCATTTTTTTTATCAAAGGCAATATTTTGATCTCTGTTGAAAATGCAGGGGAAAAAGCCGCAAAGGACCTCAGGTCACTGGCGCAAGCCCTTGACGAATATTTGAAGAAAAAACAAAGGTAACTTTTACCTTTGCCGGAAAATTAGAGGTTGAAAACAGTACCAAATAATTGGACAATGGAAACTATGTCAAAAAATAAAGTGCATAACTATGAAAGCGAACTTGAGGCATCCTTCGATGTTGTGTTAGATGAGGCAGATCGATTGTACGAGGGGACGGGAAGGTTAACAAAAACTTACGAACAACTTGCAAAACGTCTGGATGAGTTAAACGTATCATACAGCCTCGTTGGAGGGTATGCCCTCATCCTGCATGGCGTGCGGCGTTTTACCGAAGACATTGATCTTTTGGTATCAAATGAGGGTTTAGCGAAGCTACATGAGGGGTTGATAGGACGCGGCTATGTTCAAGTATTTCCGGGAAGCAGAAATCTGCGCGACGCAGAGACAGGCGTGCGGATCGAATTTGTAGTCACAGGCGAATTTCCAGGAGATGGAAGACAAAAGCCGGTTGTATTCCCGGATCCGCAAACAGTGGCAGAAAAGATTGGAGAAATCAAGGTCGTCAACCTGAAATCACTCATTGAGTTAAAGATTTCCTCTGGTATGACGGCAAAGGATAGGTTGCAGGATCTGGCAGACGTACAAAGATTAATTCAGCAGCATCATTTAACGACAGATTTCGCCAATCAACTTCATCCGTACGTACGGAGTAAGTTTTTGGAGCTTTTATAATGGCACGGGGATTGGACGGATTATGGTTATGATTGTCTGGATTAGGAAGTATATGTTGCGGCCTGTGGCGCACTGCAGGAGCGGATGCACATGCTGTTAAAAGATTAAAGATTTAGGATGAGAGATAAGAAACAACAAATGGTGTCACCTTCATAAATCAATTGTATAGGAATTTTCATTTTAATTAAGCGGATTTTTGGGCTGTATGAACCATAAAATCCCCCCTTGAAAAGGAGGCAAGAGGGTTGTAGAATAACCCTGAAACGGGAAACACAATTCCTTCTTTATTAGGAACAAGTTAGTTTTTTGAAAAAGTAGGGGCGAAGCATTTGCCAGTTTGGGTATGAATACATGTATGCCAATTATAGCAAATGCTTCGCCCCTACACTGTGCGGCAAACATCGCTATTATTAGAATTTTTCAAATAACTAAATTGTTGCCTTTGTTATAGTCCCGGCTTTAATACCAAATTAACCAACAGGAGACATAATTATGCCACTCAAGAGTTACGGTGTAATGAAAGGGCGGGTGATCGGCAGTCGCCCAGGGACCGGACCGAGTCCTCACTATCAGATCAATGTTGTTGCGGGTTCAACGCAGTATCGTGTTGCCGTGAACGTCAAGTCACAATTGGCGCCATCCGAGCTTTTGTACCTGGTTGTAGAAAATTTTCAACACCCTCTCACGGTTGGCTTATTGGAACTGAATCACGGATTTTCCGAAGTTCCGCGCCGTCCGGGAGGAATTGCACTGGATTTCATTCGCGGAAACCTGTTTCATCGCACACAAATGCGTCCTCTGCCATATAGCGTGCCAGGCCCTGACAACGACCTCAACGAAAAGCTCAATGCTTATGTCCAACGTGCGATTGACGATGAAGATGCAACCATCTACGCCTTCGGTGAACGCTGGGGACCAGAAAACGATCAACGCGACCGGTATTTCGGCTTTTTGCCAGGAAACGGAGTACACGACATTCACATGAATCAAGGGAACGTTGGTCGCTTCACTGAGCAGGACGGTGTGTGGCAAGACGGCGGATTGCTCTTGCATTTTCCTGCCATGATTGGAAGCGGTGGAGAATTGCTGTTTCCTGAGCAGTGGGTGGGTATATTTCTGGCCTTTCAGTCACAAGCATGGCATACTGACGATGTCACCGGTCATCGCCTCATGCCTGAACAGCCGACTGAAGAGGAACCCGACGGGCGCATTCGGATTGTGGCGGCGATGGTTAATCCCAGGGGCGATGATGCAGGACGAGAGCGGGTGACACTACTAAACACAACTCCCGATTCAATTGACCTTAAGGGCTGGTCGATTGCCGACAAGAATAAGCGCAAGACGATTCTTGCCTCCCAAGAGCTGAGTCCCGGTGCAACTGCGCTTGTTATGCTATCCAGCGAAGGAGCACAATTGTCCAATGACGGCGGTATTATTACGTTGCTCGATAAACAAGGACTCAAGATCGACGGCGTTTCTTACACGAGAGAACTGGTGTCTCGGCAGGGTTGGACGATAGTCTTTTAGATTAGTGATGTGTGGATACCATAGCAAAAACATGCCATATGAACGGGGCAGGGTGGATTCGGCGCAAAAGGCAGCGCCTTAATCCACCCTGCCCATATTAACTTCCTTTGATACAGGAATTGTGTGCGTCACAGCGCTCGAATTATGCTCAGGACTTGTCTTGAAAATCAATCATAGTCCGCGGTGAGGTAAGACCGAACACATACTCCCTTTTCATCTTTTTTTCTTTCCCGGTAACCAGCGTCCGGTCTTTTGATAAACTGATTAAGTATTGAATAAGTGCGTCTAACTGGTTCTCGGTAAGCTTGTCAAAGGCAGGCATCTTATTCCTGGTGCCATAGAATTTAGGATCGCCCGGGTTCCTGATAAATTCTTTTAACCATGTCTCCGACAGATAGTCCGTCAGGTTTGGTGCGATCTTTTTCGCCTCTTTATTACCAATAGGATGGCAAACGACGCAATTCCCTTTTAATACCAGTTCTTTGCCTCTCTCCACCCGTTCGGCATTTTGATGGATCAAACCCGCTGACTGGCTTAACAGAAATTCCGCCATATCCAGGAGCGATTCATCCGGAAGTTTTATGGGCGGCATCGCCGCTGATTCTTTGAAATACTTTGCGTCTTTCGGGTTTTTCAACAGCCCGGCAATCCATTCTCTCGAACCAAAATTAGTAAAATCAGGGCCATTATCACCACCATCCCCCCCTATTTTATGACAACCGATACAGCTTTCCTTAAAGATCTTTTCTCCAAGGGCAATGGGATCGTGAAGGAAGATCGACAGGGCTCCCGTGGGAGGAATGCCTTTTTCTGCTAATTTCACCGCCCTGGCGGCTTGTTTCTCCGCCTCTTCACGCTGATGAATGATATGGATATCCTTGCTGTCATGATGCATGGCGAGCACAGTCAAAACAACGGCCCCGGTCAATCCGGAAAATATCGCGCCAAAAAATGGTATCCTCTTCGATGGATATCTTGAGGTATTTCTATCGATAAATGGCAGTACAAACAAAAAAGTCAAAGCAAGGGCAGGAATAATCACGGTACCTACAATGAGATATTTCCCCTGGCAATATTTTAAGAGTTCAAATAAGAACAGGAAATACCATTCAGGCCGCGCAAGGTAATTAGAAGCAGGGTCTGCCGGCGCCTGCAGTTCAGCGCCTCTCGTCCAAAAAACAACGCCGGCAAGGGCTGCATACATGCCCAGGGCGAATACAATATCTTTAAATATCTGGTCAGGCCAAAAGGGGTCAACACGTTCTCTAAACACATCCTCTCTCATTTTCCAATACGGGGTCACACCGTGCTTGCGAAAAAGGGCTATGTGAATAAAGAGGAAAAAGACGAGCGAAATGGGTAATAAAAATACATGCAAGGTGTAGAAACGGGTTATGGTAAAATTCCCATAGTCAGCGCCTCCCTGATGCAGTATTTTGATATACTTTCCAATCACCGGGACCGTTCCCATGATATTGGTGGCAACCTGCGTGGCCCAGTATCCCTTCTGATCCCAGGGCAGAAGATACCCGGTAAGACCGAAACCAGCCAGGAATAAAAGCAGGATAACTCCGGAAATCCAATTCAGCTCACGGGGTTTTTTATACGCTCCAAAAATAAAAACCTGAAACATATGCACGAGGGCCACGATCATCATGGCGCTCGAACCATAATGGTGCACACCGCGCACAAACCATCCGAAAGAGGTTTTGTGCTGAATGTAATAAACACTTCCCCATGCTGTCGTCGAAGAAGGGGAGTAGTAACTCGCCATAAGAATACCGGTCACCGCCTGCAGAACAAAGAGAAATACCAGTCCGCTCCCAAAAATATATGACCATTTGGCCCCGCCATGCACTGGCTCATCCAGCGCTGCTTTCAACAGTTTGCTGAGTCCAGTTCTGTCTTCTATCCATTCACCAAGCTTGTTTGCCATAGATTATCTATCACCTTTTAACAATATCTTTATATTAATTTTTTATAATTTAACAGGACATTATTATTTTCAATCTTCGTTTCGTAGCTGTAAAGGCCGCGTGGCGGAGGCCCCGACAGCACCTTTCCATTTATATCAAAAACCCCTTCGTGGCAGGGACACAGAAACTGTTTTTCGTCTTCTCCCCAGTTGATGCCACAGCCAAGGTGTGGACAATTTACCGAAAACACGTTCAAAGAATCATCTTCTTTTCGCAGCACCCAAACCGACCCCATAACCAATCCTTCAAAGATATTCCATGCATCCATTTTGGAAGAGGTAACGTTCATTTTTTTAGGAATACCAACGGGAAAATCTTCCAATTTGCCAAGGCTAATAAAGTCCTCAGTTCCATACACTGTTTCTTTCAGCCACGGGTGTATCCCTAAACCAACCAATGGCGCTGCGATGCCTGCTGCCAAAACACCTCCCAGGCTATGTGACACAACTTTCAGGAATTTTCTTCTGTTGTTTTCCACCATTTACCCCTTTTCCGCTTCCGCTGAAACAATCATCAAAAACCGGCCACCGTTTAAACCGCAACTCATCATTACTTAAGTTTCTGGCGTAGAACTAAAAACAATTATTATATAAATTTCTGTTCCAAAAATAAAGGTATTTTTTAAAGCAGGTATTTTAAAAATCCACCAGACTAAAATGACTGAGATCGGCTTGCCATAATGCTTAACTTAACGAGAGATCAAAGGTAATTTCTACCTCGTTTTTCACCTTGAGAGTTCCCAGCAATGCCTTATAGGGTTTTATTCCAAAGTCTTTTTGGGACAGAACAAGCTTTCCTTTGAGGTCGTTTCCTGTGGTAGTCCTCGCATGGATCTCTACAGGACGTGTCGTCCCATGCAAGGTCAGCTCGCCTTTTACGTGGTAAGCACCCTCTTTTTCCTGGAGATCCGTGGAACGGAAGTTAATGGCAGGGTACTTGTCCGGGTGAAGCACATCCTTAAAAGTGGCGTCTTCAATGTCCGCTTTGTCTTTTTCCTTCAGCAGATCATGCCGGTGCAGGCCATCCTTCATAGCGCATATCACTTTCAATGAATTGGCCTGAATTTCCGCTTTCACACTTGCTAAACTCATACCTGCGGCCGGGACATGTAATTCAACATGGAAATTGGTCACTTCAATCAACAGATCGTGAGCCACCGCACTCAGAAATCCCTCTTTATAAGTATAAACAGATAACTTCCCTGAACTTGCAGTTAAATGATAGTCGCCTTCTTTTACCGCCATATTTTTCTCCTCATTCTGGCCAGATAATTATATCCCACGTTAGCCCTTTTAAAAATTTCAGATAGTATTCCAATTTTTTCTCACAATGTCAACCCACAAAAGTAACATCGATCAAGATAGCGCGGTAAAAGATTATGGCACGTTTCGGGCAAGAATGGATATTTGCACGGTTTTTTTTGATTGATTGTCCGCGTTGTTTTTGATTCAATTTTCGTGTCAATCAATCATGGACATTTTTTACAATTCTTACGTAACCTATGCGTAATGTACGGCTTTTGATAGAATACGAAGGTACGCATTATGCTGGATGGCAATGGCAGAAGAACGGGAAAACCGTCCAGGAAACCCTTTCGAAGGCAGTAGAGCAGGTCGTTCAAGAGCCAGTTAAAATATATGGCGCCAGCAGGACTGATTCAGGAGTACACGCACTGGGTCAGGTGGCGAATTTTAGAACTACCTCAGCCATTCCATCCAAACGCCTGATTCACGCCATAAATTTCTATCTTCCGCACGACATCACCGTAAAAGGAGCTGCAGATGTATCGGAATCCTTTCACGCCCAATACGATGCCCAATCAAAGATCTATCAATATACGATTCTTAACGCCTGGATAAGAACCTCGCTCAATCGCAATTTTTGCTATGTCTGCGGCCTCCTGCTGAATGCAGAGAAAATGCTCGATGCCGCACAACACCTCATAGGCACTCACGATTTTACATCCTTCGTCACGAGTGCACTTCAGGAAAAAAACCGGATACGCACGGTAAAAAGGCTGGAGATTGCCAGAGAGGGGAAGTATCTCTGTTTTACCGTTGAGGCGAATGGTTTTCTGTATAACATGGTAAGGACGATAGTAGGTACTCTTATCGAGGTGGGAAGGGGAAAAATTATGGTGGAAAGCATGAAGGATATCTTAGGTGCAAAGAACAGGAACCTCGCAGGCCCAACGGCGCCAGCGAAGGGCCTGTGCCTCATAGAAGTGAAATATAACCATGACTCGTAAAGAGGCATTTTCGCCTACAAAAAATCACGGAAGCTTGTGCGTGAGGTTGTGGGGTTGTTTCGCCGCCATGCTCAATTTCCATCCGAAGCCGCTGCTTTACCTGAAAGACTTGTCGGCGTTGGATGGTCAGATCAATGGTCGTTCTGGCAAGAAGGCTATCCAGGCGTAATGATGACGGATACCGCCCCTTTTCGCTATCCCTGGTATCATACGCAGGAAGACATCCCTGAAAAAATTGATTACGACCGGCTTGCGTACGCAGTGAGCATCATGGAAAAAGTTGTGGCAGGCCTCGCAGGTTGTAAACAGGAAGGTTAATAACCTTTTAACTTACCCCCACTTCACATACTTCGGGTTGTGGAAGGTTCACGGAGGTTTTCCTTCCCCGTATCATCTCCAGAAATCCTTCTATCCGTGTGGAAAATTGGCCCGGCATGTAATTGTGGTCGTCGATACAATCTCCATCAAGACTGAGGAGGGGATAGCCGATCTTATTCAATTCCCTTTTCAACGTGGGTACAGCGGCGTTGTTTCTCCTGCAGCCCCAGGATGAAAATACCACTACGCCGTCAACCTGATACTCCCTGGCAAGCTTCCTGGTTATCTCAATACGACGCTCCAGCGGGCCATTATAATGGCTGGTAATAAGTTTCTTTGCGAGACTTTCATATGGTCTTTGTGGATCAAGCTTATCCCAGTACACGTAATTGGTTTCCTCAAAAACAATCCTGACACCTTGTTCCTGTTCCAATTTTGTCAGAAAATCAACCTTAAAATAAGGTTTTAATTCTAACCAAAGGATCCTGATCAGATCTTTTTGGGGAGTATGGTCTCCTTTCTTCTTGTTTTCTTCAATTTTCTCGCGTAATTCAGCAGCCAGCGCAGAGAAAAACTCCACGGATAGTTTTGAGCCAATTAACAAATATGCCGGAAACATAAACCCTAACGCGTTGCTGCCAGGAAGGGGGCAAAGTGGATCTTTTCTCAGTTCATTGATTTCGAGCATCTTTTCCCGTGTTTGGTTGGTGTAATCAATTGCCTTTTCAAACGCTGCTTGCTCCATCTTCCTTCCCGTGATCTCCTCGAGTCGGCGCGTAAAATCTTCAAGCTGTTTTGCAAGATATTGAACCGAATAATCATCTGCCTCATAGGGCACGTCAATGACGATGGTCTCTTTTCCCGTCGTAGACTCGCATATTTTCATCGTCTTGGTATTGTTATCACAGAGCGTTGTGGTGGCAGCCTGGAGGATATTTTTGGGAAATAAACCCCTGAAGGTGTGCCCGATTGCAGATCGGTGAAAAGTGCAGATATCCGTGGGAACTCCATATGACTCAGCTTCCATAAGTCCCTGGGAGCTTTGCCCTAAACCCGCAAAAAGGGCCGCGCCAATTTCCAGGCAAAAAGGATACAATCCCATGGCAAACAGAATTTCTGATGGAACAAACATCGTCGTCCAAACAGTTCGTTTTGGGTTGGCATACACCTTGTACAGATGTCTTACGCCGACACGGGTCTGGACGCGCAGGGAAACCAGTTCTTTCTTTTTATTTCCCCGGAAGAAAAAATAATAGATCCGCATAAACCGCAAAAGTTCACGAAACAACATCGGAGAAAAACGAAGACGGACTGGTTTTATCCATTCCTTATATTTACGAATTGATGCCATGTTTCACTTACTCTTTCCTGGAATTACTGGTTAATTGTTCAAGAAATGCTTCAACCCTTGTTTTGATTTGGCCTTCACTGCTCAGGGTATAATCACAATTGAGATGAAGGAGAGGAATATTTTTCTCGTGGAACGTCTTTTTTATCACAGGATAATCTAAGAGATTATGATCGCAAAATTTGAGCGTGTGATAAATCGCCCCATGAATTGATCTTTCTTGCATCGTGGCCAGTACTTTATTAATCCTGTCAAAGATGTTCACCATCCGGGAGCACGGAGATCTCAAGATATATCTCCTGGCAATGGACAGGATGGGATCGTCGCTGACATGAACTTGGGCATCAAAGTAACGGCTGCCATTGCAGAGATCCTCTGCAATTACCTTGGAACCGGCGTCTTCTATAATCTTCATAATCTTTTCGTTTTCCATAATACTCCCCCAGACAAAGAGCCTGGGTATGTCTCGTGTATCACGTACATCTTCCCTTTGTTTCATCAGATGGGTCAGATAGGACTGAAATTTCTCTGGTACGGCATTAGCGCCCTTTTTTAACAGGGAAAAAATCTCATAGCCTGATTGTCCGAGATGTCCATTCCAGTACTTGTGTAAAAACACCCGAACCTTTTCTCTCACCGTATTGTATAAGGTAATACTCTGGTTAATATCATCCTTGTTGATCTTGAGTGTGAAAAAAGTTTCCAGTTTTTCTTTGAAGTTTTTGAGCAGGTTTGCATAATAAAAAACCGCGGCATCGTCGGTATTTTTTGGAATATCCAGAATATAGTTGAACGACTTTTTCCCATTATCTAATTTTATCCATGCATCATACAGCCGTCGCATCCCGTCACACGAATTGACAAACACCATCCCTTTGAAATCTTCCAGTTGGCCATTGATTTTTTGATCAACAACAGCTTTGATATAAGGGCAGATATTGCCGCAAAGCATTTCGTTGGCAGCGCTCGATTCCTGTTCCGACCCCTTAATTCTGACCGGATGGAATCCGGCGGCGCGAATAAGCTCTACCGGCGTGTAAGAACAAAAATACCCGATTTTTGGCAAGGTATGATCGTCAATGGAAAACTCTGTTACGGAAGTTGCGGCCTGAGTATTTCCGGAGGCGGAAACGGACACCGATACCGGAGCAGTGGTCTTTGCCCGTGCCTTTTCCAGGGCAATCAATGCCGCCCCAAGCGCTCCATTGATTTGAGGTTCTTCCGCAATCTTGATTTTACAACCAAGATTTTTCTCTATCTCTGTTACGACGCCAATATTCTTTGCTACACCGCCGGTCATAACAATCTCTTCTTCCAGCCCAATCCTCTTAAGCTGTGCGGTGATGCGTTTAGCGATTGAGATATGTAGTCCTCTGCAAATATCTGCCGTTCTGTGGTCCGCGCCAATGAGAGATACCACCTCGGATTCAGCAAATACCGTACAAAGACTGCTTACGGAAACATTATCCTTTCCGTTCAGCGAAATTGGCCCCATTTCTTCCAGATCAATCTCCAGGGTTCTGGCCATAACCTCAAGAAACCGTCCCGTTCCGGCAGCACACTTGTCATTCATAACAAAGTCAAGCACATTTCCATTCGCATCGACCTTAATAACCTTGCTGTCTTGTCCGCCAATGTCGATGATCGTTCTTGCCATGGGAAAAAAATAGTTTGCTCCCTTTGCATGGCAGGTTATCTCTGTTACCACTTCATTGGCAAATGGCACCTTGATACGCCCATATCCGGTAGCAACAATGTAATCAATATCGTTTGCAGACAGCTTGTGTCCGGTAAGTATCTGTTGAAAGGTTTTATCAGCAGCCTTTTTGCTACTGGCGCCGGTTGGTATTATAGTTGAGGAAAGAATTTCCTTTTTCTCATTTATCAGAACTCCATTGGTCGACATGGAACCAATATCAATTCCTATGGTGTACATTCTCAGAAATCTCCTTTTGGTATTTTATCGAGGCCCAGCCTCAAAACCATACAAAAATTTATCTTTATAAAATACGGACGACGTTCAAAATTACTGATGGCTAAAACAAATGCATAATCTCATTAATTTTACAAAATATCCATAGATTTTTTGAGCAGTAATGAAATTTACAACAAAACGCAGGAAAGAGGGTTCAGATAGTATTAAACAATTTTACGGTCTTAAAAAAAACCGCTCCTCTGGTATGACAAATTGGTTGTCTGTTATTACAATTGGCCAATATTGTGGAAGATAATTGATCAGAGTTTGCCTATTCAGGTTCAGGCTTAGGTGGTATCATGCTCATCCAGATATTAAACACAAACAACCCGACAGACACCACCAGCAAACCTGCAAAAATTTCTGCGAGTGGATGAATCGGCCGGAAACACACCAATCCTACCAGGCCAATGTTTGCAAGGTAGAACTGAAGAGTGCCTATTTTTGGGTAGGCAAGCGGTGTTCCTGAAAATCTTGGCAAGATATGATACCCAACGCCGAAAATCATCATAGACATCCATCCAAGAAGATTAAGATGGACATGGCTGAAGAGTAATTGCGCCGGGTAGCTCTTCATAGAAATCATGATGATACCAAGGATGGCTGCAATGAAAAAGTAAATTAGGCTTGCGCGCACAAAATTTTTAGAAAGTGGACTCATAGACGGGAAAACTCCTTAGCAAATGGAATCATTACACCAAAAAAATCTCTATAAAACATTACAAAGCTAAGATATAGAAAAAATATAAATTGTCAAATAAAAAATTATCGTGGCGGTATATCAAAAAAGGAAAAAGTGTGTTACCGCCTTCAGGTTTTACGGCGTAGGGTTCTGATTCCTATCAGGGCAAAGATTGCGACAAGTCCTGACCCCACCTACCCTATATTCAAGGTTTAGGAATTTCACAGTTGAGATTCTTCGGCCGTTTCACTCCCTCAGAATGACAGAGTAATGCGAAAATGTCATTCTGAGCGGAGCGAAGAATCTAAGTCAATAATATTAGGATGGCACGGACAAACGCTGTTTGTTCATGTCGAACTTGTACGACAGGGTCTATAAATCACAAATTGTGCGCCTCTTGAGTATATCTATTAAGAGCATGGCAAATTTCAAGGATTTATGTTGACTTCAAAGCCGATTATCTTGATAATATGACCACTTTTGAGATATCAAAATTTACCAACCTGTAAAACGACAATTAAAGCGAAGAAGACAAGAAATTCACATTAGAGAGTTATTGGATAACCTGCGCATTTAAACAAGCAAAGCAATGTCCCCTGACAAGACGAGGCTAATTTTGCTTCCCTTCCATTGACAGCTTCAAATTGAAAGTATTTCTCTTGAGGTACATTTGTAAAAGAATAAAAATAATTTAGAAGGAGGGCTTTATGGAACAGTTCATCAGCAGAACAGAAAAGGTAAAGGACGGCAGTATTATTCTGGAAGAAGGGAGTTGGGCCTATTATGCATACGTTTTACAATCCGGCAGGGCTAAGGTCTGGAAAAACATCAATAACAAACAGGTGCTTGTTGGCACATTAAAAGAAGGGGATATTTTTGGGGAAATGAGTTTTTTTGGTATGGCAAAAAGAACCGCCTCTGTGACTGCGGACGGCGATGTCGTAGTAGGAATGATCACCAAAGACACCTTTATGGAAGCGATTAATAAACTCTCTAAAGAAGCACGCGTCAAACTCGACAAAATGACTCAAGACTTCTTTTATCTTAGTGATGTCTATAGCCGCTTGACGAACTGTTTACATGAGATATTGACTATCAAAGGGCGGATGATTGACCCCAAGCTTTTTGAAAAAGAGGTTGAAAACATGCCGGATATCTTGCGCAAGGTAGTGGGCTTGATGATTGAGCGTTTTATTTCTGCTATGGACGGAAGTATAAAACTTGTGGCGCAACTGGAAGAAGCCGCCAAGCCGATCGATTCATTATCTGCGACACTGATTCAAAAATGCAAGTGAGTCTGTAGTTGACAAAAGCAGATTAAGGATGTGGTAACAATTTAGTTTTTTGAAAAAGTAGGGGCGAAGCATTTGCCGTCTTGTGTATGAACGCATGTATACCAACGATAGCAAATGCTTCGCCCCTACACGGTGCGGTAAACGTCGTCACTATTAGATTTTTTCAAAAAACTAAATTGTTACAGGATGTGATGTTTGGCAATATCGTGGATGTTGTTAAAGATAACACTCTTAAAGCGTCACGCTTAAGCTTCAAAAACTTAAAGAAGTAAGCAACAGGCTGTCTGAGAATTCCAATAAAGCATGCATTCCTGGGCAGCCTTTTTGTTTTTCTATGCCCTAGAGCGGCTCTGCCGCCAGGGCTATGTCAAATATATGTGCAAGTAATTCCAGGTAAAAAAGAAAGCTGAATACCTTTTTATGGTAAAAGACAATCAACCTGCCCTCAAACGAGGCATCGAAGACCTCTGCCCGGTCTCTTTTCCCCCTCAGTGCCAAACCATCGACAAACGCACGGATACCTTGAAATTCTGCAAGTCTGGACAAGCACCGATTTAAACACCATCTGCATTCCCTTTTGTTGGGCAGGCCTTTTGCATCCACAGGAAATTTACCCATCTCAAATCCCAAAAAACAATCGAAGAAACTCTGAGAAATATGATCTACAAGCCTCACCTTGCCCTAAAACTTCTTCGCTTATAACGTCTCTTTCTCACCCTTTTTCCCCCCGATTTATCAAACCTTTTTGAGGTGCACAGCGATTCCCTTGCCTTTTTTGCCACTTATTGCCATTTTCCCGAGTCGCTACTCTTTCTCCCCGATTTAAATTCATCCTTTCTCTTGCCTTCCCACTTCATCTTTTTTGGATATCTGGACTTTGACGTTATCCTGAACCAGGGGTAGAGATTAAAATCGGTGGCTCAGCAATCACCATTCTTGAAGAATATCCAAAGGTAGCATTTTATTTGTCAGAAGATGAGATGAAAAACAAAAAAGGCATAAGTTTGTTATTGATAATCAAACTTGTGCTTTTCCACAGAATCATTGCTGAAGGTAGGCTTGTTAACGGAGGAAGGCGAGTTTTGTTATACTCAAGAGGCTCACAATTTGTGATTTATAAACTTGATACAGAGCCGCCGTAATCTAACAGGGTGGCACGGACAAGCTATGCTTGTCCGTGTTTTTGCAATACTGCTTAATGCCTTGTGCTTACGTTGTCTGCCTTGTATTGTCTATCCAACTGTTAAAATGAATACTTCGTAAACAACGCCGCGCAAGTCCAACACGGACAAACGGAGTTTGTCCGTGCCACCCTGGTACCAATTTAAAATCCACCTTTTATGAACATCTTGAGTATAGAACAACTTTGTACTACTATCCACCAACTTCTTGTTTTTAATGCGCGTTTTTCAAACTGCATGTTCGTAAGGTATTGCTTAGATGAGGCATGCGTAAAGTTTGGAGCATTGAGTTTTTTGTCATTTGAAATTGTTTCGTATTTCGATAGGGGGCTATCCATTTCACTGGCCCTACTGGCAGTCTTCTGCATCCAGTTGTTGCCTGCGAACAAGCACTTTGTATGTTGACGGGGCAACCTCTATAGCTTGCAACAAGAGACTATAAAAGGGTAATCTCTAGGCAATAGGGTGGGGATTATGCTGACTAATTGAGCTATTATGGCATTAGGGCCAGCGAAATGGATAGCCCCTTTTCGATATTCGTATTTCAAATTTGGTTGCGGCCAAAGGCAGCGCCAGGTCCTTTGTGGTTAAACTCTTTTTGGTTGCGGCTTTGCTGCGGTATGATAATACGTGCCAGGGTATTCCAAGCGTATAGGTTGTGCCATGAGTTTCTCTCTTGGTAAAAATTAAAGTGAAAGAAAATTAAGAAATCATTATACTGTCTATAGCAGATGTCAATGCTTAATATTTAAGATGTTAAACCGCACTTGAAAGGAGTTGCCTTATGCAACTGTTGGAAAAATTACACTTTAATGAAAAGGGACTTATCCCGTCGGTAATTGTCGATGTGCAGGATGGGAAGGTCCTCACCCTCTGTTATATGAACAAAGACGCCGTTGAAAAAACCATTGAAACGGGCAAAGTGCATGTGTTTCGCCGATCTCAGAACCGTTTGATGATTAAGGGTGAAACTTCGGGCCATATTCAGATAGTCAAGAAGGTTTTTTTTGATTGTGAAGGAAATTCCCTCATTTTTGCCGTAGAACAGCATGTTGCTGCATGCCACGCAGGGTATAAAACATGCTTTTACCGGGAATATATTCCAGGGGCAGATATTATTCAGATTGCTGAGAAGAAGGTATTCGATCCTGATAAAGTTTACCGGTAATCAAGACAGAGAAAGTATCCATTAAAAATTAAATACATTGAAAAAACGCTTGAAAACAAGGATGTCAAATGTTATAGTTTTTTATTATTTATAGTTAGGCTGTTTCTTGATGGTATAGAATTTTATTCTATCTCACCCGCGGGAGGGGAAAAAATGGTGAAATATGGAAAGTATATAAAGCTTTTCCTTTTGATAGCCTTTGCAGGAATGTCGGGTTGTGCAGAAATGGGCGAGCTGAGAAATTTGAACAGAAGACAGGCGATTACCATAAGAGACCAATCTGAAGAAATTGCAAGGCTTAAGGGGCAGCTTTCTTCCGTATCGGATAAATTGCGGGCAAGCGAAGCAGAAATGGAAAAACTAAGAAAGCTTGCACGGTCGATTGGTGAAGGCGCGACGGTCAGAGATACCGTAGAAGGACCAGTGCTTCTTTTTCCCGAAAAAATACTCTTTGACTCAGGTATGGCCGCCATAAAGCCTCAAGGCGAAAATGCCCTGAGAAAGGTGGCTGCATTTTTAAAAGAAAATCCTCAAATCTCCGTCAGAGTTGATGGCCATACCGATACCGACCCAATCTTAAGGACAAAACACCTTTGGGATTCAAATCATCATCTGTCGGCGGCGCGCGCATTGAGCGTATTTCATTTTTTGACAAAGGCTGAAAATATTGCGATTGGTAGGATTCATATTGCCGGTTTTGGCCCAAATCGTCCAATTGCATCTAATAGCACGACTTCCGGAAAGAGAGAAAACAGAAGGGTGGAATTTTTAATGCTAACCGCCGTTGCTTCATTACCTCCAAAAGAATCTTCTATACTCACGGAGCAAATACCTGAATCTGCAGGGCAATCGGTAATGGTGCCGGCAGAAACAGAATCGACTGAAGCAGAAGTGTCCGAAGAAATAGAAGAGAAGTGAAGGAAAATAAGTTGTTTAGGGAAATAGTTTCTTCCGGGAGTTTCGAGCTGCCGGAAGAAATGTTGGTTGGGAAATTGTAGTACTTCAAATAACCAGAATCATCAAACCTGCGTTATCCACAATTCGCAAACCAAGTTTCAAAACAACCCCACTCAAAAGATCTGTCACTTCAAGGATTCAAAAAGCTGAATTGATGTAATTACTATTGGTGATGTCGGCAACAGTGCGGCAAGGAAATATTTTATCATTTTACGTATTGAAAATTATGAAAAATGGGAGACAAAATCAACCTCATATGATAACAGAAGCGAAAGAGAACAAAAAGAAACCGAACCAGATTTCTATTCATCAATCAGAACGAAGGGATTCGAATAAAGTTTGGGACTTCTTCTGCTCAGTCAAACTGGCAGTAGTAATTATTCTGGTTCTGGTTGTTGCGTGTATCTTGGGAACGGTGATCTTACAGGGAAAAACCCTGGATGAATATACTGCAAAGTATGGCTATGGACTTACGACCTTTTTCAGAATAACAGAATTAACCAACGTCTTTTACTCGTACTGGTTTGCATTCCTTTTGGTATTGCTGTGTGCGAATCTCATTTGTTGCACGATCAAAAGGTGGAGAAATACCTTTATGCAAACTGGTTTTATCCTTACCCATCTCAGTCTTATTTTGATATTACTCGGTGGCGTAGTAAAATTCCAGCTTGGGGTAAAGGGCGGTGTAAACGTTTACGAAGGAAAATCGGTAAACTATTTTCTTACACAATTGATCAACCGACAAGGGAAACTGGATTACGTCAAGAAAGATTTGCCGTTTACTATTGCCCTGGATGACTTCATCCTGGAAAAAAATGAACCAAAATTTCAACTGGTGTCCTATATAAAAAATAAAGACCGGCAGAAAGTATTAGAGGTAAAGGTAGGACAAAGGCAGCGTGTCCCAGGTTCGGGATATAAGGTAACGATCAAGGACTACATCCCCGATGCAGAATTAAAGCAAGAACCGATAAACACGTCAGATACACCTGACAACCCTGCCATTTTCGTGAAACTGCTTGGCTCTGATAAAGTTACCGCCGAGGGGTGGTTGCTAGCCCATGACCGTAACTACTATGAAGATAAAAAGCAAAATCTGCGCGTTGAATATGTCTGGCTGTCTTCCCGGGAAGAGTTGGAAAAAGCTGTCAGTTCTGTTGGAACCGCGCAGCCCAAAGTATCTGCTATGGTATCAGGTCAGGGATTATCGCAGGACTATCCTATGGAATTAAATAAAACCTTTAAACTCGAGGGAACAGATTATTCTCTGAGAATGTTACAATATGTGCTTAATTATGGGGACAGGAGGCCGCTTAGCGAACAACCAACAGATAATCCTGCTGTTCAGGTGGAAATTAACGGTCCTGAGGGGGCGGAAACCCGTTGGGTATTTGAGAAGTTCCCCGATTGGGACAAGATGCATCCGGCAAAGTATAAGAACCTGAAAGTAACGTGTAGCGGGATTACCAGTGGGCATATGGCGAGAAATACCATACGGCTTTTTCAATCGCCAGAGGGAAAACAAGTAATGGTCTCTATAAAAGACAACCATGTTGCCAGCACTATTCCATGGGAATTGGAAAAGAAATATACCATCACAGATATGAATCATCAGCTTATGGTGTCCAATTATTTTCCATCCTTTGATTTCAAGAGAGAGGTAATAAAGAAATCGGATGAGGTGGGAGTGCCTGCCATTTTTGTTGAAGTTGATGGTCCCAGCGGAAAGGTCGATGATTGGATTTTCTCCAATCAACAATATGCCACTTGGTATACTGATAATAATTTAGCGCTCGTCTACGAATCCACCGGTGAGTCGATCAAGCACTTTACCAGCAAACTGAGAATTGAAGAAAACGGCCAAACCGTTGCGGAAAAAACTATTCGGGTAAACGATCCTTTAACTTACAAAGGATATGTTATTTATCAATCAAGTTACGATCCTGAGTCGGGAACTTTTTCTGGATTGCAGATTGTTAAAGACCCCGGTATTCCGGTAGTGTATTCCGGTTTTGGGGCATTATGTTTTGGGGTAATCTTTATATTTTACATAAAACCGTTCCTGCGAAAAAAACAAAGAAAAGAGATGGAGGTCTAATTAAATGAGTCTAATCAATATGACGCTAATTGTATATGTTGTCGCATCGATTGCTTATATAGCAAGGGAAATCTGGCTATCTAGTTCAACAAGATGGGTGTCTCTTGGACTCCTGATCCTGGCGTTTTGTTTGAATCTGACCATGGTAATAAAACGTTCAGTAGAGGCAGGGCACCCACCCTTTTCTAATCTGTATGAATCGTTAATTTTTTATGCATGTTGTACAGCTTTTGTGTACATCATCTTTGAGTTTGTTTATAATTTCAGGGTAGTTGGCGCCCTGGCAGCTGTGCTCGCAATGTTAATATTGCTCTATGCAACGCTTCAGGATGACAGCATCCGGCCTATTATGCCGGCATTAAAAAGCAACTGGATGTTGGTGCACGTTATTACCTATATGCTCGGTTATGCCGCCTTTGGTATTTCGTTTGTCACCAGTATTATTTTTCTCGTTGTCAAACCTTTTGCAAAAAAAGAAAATAAAAGGACGGCGGATGAAAAAGAAATATTACCAAGGAATTTTGATAAATTGAGTTATAAAATCGTTGCTTTTGGATTTCCATTTCTTACCCTCGGCATGGTCACCGGTGCCGTTTGGGCAAAAAAGGCATGGGGTGATTATTGGTCATGGGATCCCAAAGAAACATGGTCTTTGATTACGTGGCTTGCATATTTAGTTTATTTGCACACGCCCCTTGTTTTACCTAAAATGAACATTAATAAATCAAAGGCCGCTGTTATTTTATCGTTCTGGCTACTCTTCGCTTTTGCGATAGTGAACTTTACCTTTGTGGGTTTAAACTATTTGCCATCCGCAGCTGACAGTGAGCACGTTTACGGTTCCAAATAGACGGGAAAAATGAGCATATGCCTATGGCACGGGCACATGTTTATGTTCGGGGCAAAGTTCAGGGTGTCTTTTTTCGCGCTTCAACAAGAGACAATGCCCTTGCCTTTGGTGTTACCGGATGGGTTAAAAATTGTTCGGATGGTAGCGTTGAAGCTGTCTTTGAAGGAAAGAAGGACAGTGTTGACAAAGCCGTGAATTGGTGCAGAAAAGGGCCGTCCGGTGCTTTTGTTATGCAGATAGAGGTATGCTGGGAAGTATACTCCGGTGAATTCGATGAATTCATAGTGGTTTATTAATAATTGTTCAATATAAAATTTACGTAACAATTTAGTTTTTTGAAAAATCCGTACATTTATTATGAGATCCACACGAAACAGTATGCGTAGCGCGGGCGGTTTATCCCCTGCACAAATCGACCATAAGGGATCGGCGCTTACCTTTTTCAAAAAGCTAAATTGTTACAAATTTACAGAATTCGCTTAGAGATTGAACAGCTACCTGTTCGTATGCTTGATATTATTACTACAAACTCAGGCGTTATTCTATCCATCAGAACCCAACCAAGTTCAAGTAAAAATCGCATTATCGGTGAATATGGAGGACGTTTAAAATTAGCCGTTACGGCAGCCCCGGAAAAAGGGAAGGCAAACAAAGCCGTAATTGAATTGTTAGCAGATACACTCCGTATTCACGCATCTTCTGTTTATATCATTTCCGGCGAATCCTCTCGAGACAAAAAAGTATTGATTGAAGGTTTAATTCTTGAAGATCTAAAATCTCTATTGAGCCAACAAGTATAAGGAATTACTCATAGTTATGGAATATAAAAATACCCTAAACCTGCCTACCACTCAATTCCCCATGAAAGCTGATTTGTTCAAAAAAGAGCCTGAAATCCAGAAGAAATGGGAAAAAGATCTGCTTTATGAACAGGTACGAAGGACGCGAGCTGGCGGAGAAAAATATATATTACATGACGGACCACCGTATCCAACAGGTGAATTGCACATCGGAACCGGTTTGAACAAAATATTAAAAGATTTTATTGTGCGATTTCACACCATGCGGGGATATGATGCACCATATGTCCCCGGCTGGGATTGTCATGGCCTGCCGATCGAACACCGGGTAATGCAGGACGTTGGTGAGGAAAGAAAAAATTTAACCAAACCGGAAATCCGGAAAAAATGTAAAAAATACGCGGAAAAATTTGTAAAACTCCAAAAGGCACAGTTTCAGGCCCTTGGGGTCATAGGAGATTGGGAAAACCCTTACCTCACCTTTGACCCTCGGTATGAGGCTGGTATCATCGAAGTATTTGGAAAACTGGTCGAAAAGGGATATGTGTACCGAAGCAAAAAACCCGTTCACTGGTGCCCGAATGAACTCGGACAAACGACCCTTGCCGAGGCAGAACTTGATTACCGGGAAGAAACGCCTAGCCCATCCATTTATGTAAATTTCAAACTTACGGATACCATAAGTGATCTGTTCAAAGATGCTCCTGGCGATGGTTCCTGTATTATGATATGGACAACTACCCCCTGGACACTCCCGGCAAACGTTGCCATTGCCGTTCACCCTGAGCATGAATATACCGCAGTCCGTTACCATAATCCAAGAACGCAAAAAGAAGAAATTACGGTCCTTGCGGATAAGAGAGCAGAAGAAGTGATGTCCTCATTAGGAATCAGGAATTATAACTATCTTGGCAAGATACAGGGACGTTTTCTGGAAGGCAAAAAATACCGGCACCCTTTTATGGACAGAACAAGTCCCATTGTATTGGCAGATTACGTTACTTTATCGGACGGGACGGGTTGTGTACACACGGCGCCTGGACATGGACAGGAGGATTATTTTACCGGCATTAAGTATCACCTTCCCATGTTGAGTCCTGTTGATGAAAAGGGTGTTTTTACAAAAGAAGCGGGCGAATTTGCCGGACTCAATATCCTCAAGGAAGGAAACGACTCGATAATAAAAAAATTGGAGACGGTAGGGGCATTGCTTGATAAAAAGGAGATTGCACACTCATATCCTCATTGCTGGCGATGTGACGATCCGGTTATTTTTAGGGCAACGGAACAGTGGTTTGTCAGTCTTGATTATAGCAGCCTGCGCCAGCGAGTATTGGATGAAATAAAACGGACGAAGTGGATACCTTCATGGGGTGAGAGCAGGATGGCAAAGATGGTTGCGGAACGTCCGGACTGGTGTATTTCCCGGCAGCGCTCATGGGGTGTACCCATTCCTGCCTTTCATTGTGTGCATTGCCGGCAGGCGCATATCAATGTGAAGACGATCGATTATGTGAAAGATAAATTTGAGAAGGAAGGTGCCGACACTTGGTTTTATAAGGACGCGGCTTATTTTTTGCCTTTGGACACGAAATGCTCTCAATGTGGGGGTGATCAGTTTCAAAAAGAAATGGATATTTTCGATGTCTGGTTTGAATCTGGGTCAAGCCATCACGCCGTTTTACAGAAGCGCAGCGAATTGTCATACCCGGCAGATCTCTATCTGGAAGGGACGGATCAGCATCGTGGCTGGTTTCAGCTTTCCTTACTTCCGTCGGTTGGTGCATGGGACAAGGCGCCTTTCAAGTCTGTTTTAACACACGGGTTTGTCGTTGATGAACAGGGGAAAAAAATGTCCAAATCCCGGGGAAATTTTATATCAGTTGAAGACGCCGTAAAGGAATTTGGCGCCGATGTGCTCAGATTGTGGACTTCTTCTCTGGACTATCAAAATGACATGAGCGTGTCCCGTAATTTAATTGTCAGATGCTCGGATGCTTACCGGCGTATTCGAAACACCTTCAGATATTTATTGAGCAACCTCTACGACTTTGATCCAAAGGTAAACATGGTATCCTACGGGGAATTACCGGAAATAGACAAATGGGCGTTGCATAAAACACAGGAACTCATCAAAAATGCCACATCAGGTTACGAGTCACTCCAATTTCACCGGGTTTTTCATGCTCTTTATCATTTTTGCACGGTAGAAATGAGCGCTTTTTATCTGGATATCCTGAAGGACCGTTTGTACACCTTCGCAAAGAATTCAAAGGAACGGCGCGCTGCTCAGACGGTTATGCAGTATATCTTGCTCAAGCTGGTTAAATTATCTGCACCGATTATTGTTCATACGACGGAAGAAGTATGGTCTGCGATTATTCATAAAAATGAGGCGACTCCGAGCGTCCATTTAACAACATTTCCGAAATGCACCGATGCCTGGATTGATGACTCTTTGAAGGAGAGATGGGAAAAGGTTATCAATATAAGGACTGACGTTGCGCGTGAACTGGAAAAGATGCGTGTAGCCAAGCTGATCGGTAACTCATTGGAGGCATCTGTCAATCTTTATACAGAAGACGAAGACCTCTGGCAGTTTCT
This sequence comes from uncultured Candidatus Brocadia sp., assembly GCA_964490485.1. GTDB lineage: Bacteria > Planctomycetota > Brocadiia > Brocadiales > Brocadiaceae > Brocadia. Next base: position 27,108 of record CAZBCT010000003.1, read on the forward strand.
CAAAAGCTACGAAAAAGATCTTTCTATGATATTTATCGTGTCTGAGGTAAAGCTGGAGAGGAACATTACTCCTAATGCAGTGAAGGGGGAATTGATGGAAAATCTCTGGATAGCATGCAAAGTATCGCAACACAAGAAATGCGAACGGTGCTGGAATTTTAGAGAGACCGTTGGCCACAACCAAGATCACCCGACCATATGCACCCGGTGTGTTGCCGCACTTCAATAAGATACCAATTATTTTTTTGAAAAATCTCAAAAAAATTAAAATCGCCTACCTTTATAAGGGTAAGGTGTTTGCCAATGTCAAAACATCCGCCTCTTAAATCCACGAGATAGGTCAACCGTCCCCGATTGCTATCATAATGACACGGGGGAAGCTTGCCCAACTGATTGTGCCCTTGCGGTGACCATTATTATTTTTCTTTGCTTAGCTCGCTTTCGCTTACCAGGTTGAATCGTGTAATATTTGAAAATGTAAGGGCGGCAGTAACGGTGAAGATTATGCCTGGTAATAACCTGAAATCTGCGTAATTAACGCATTACCATGATTACCGTTAGAATGAAGGAGCTAAAAAATCTATTGAGTTATCCTACGATCAAATTGGAGATGGAGTATCTTCGTTATCATATTCTCCAATAGTAAACTAATATTAGCATTACGATCTAGTTGTTCTAGTGATGTTTTGATTACCTTTATAATATGGAATAGCACATCTTCAGATAATGATTTGCTCTTCAATAGTAATGCTTCTTTCCACTCTGTATAATGAATAGGCAGATCCCTCTCCCCGGTCTTACAAACCAGCAAGTCCCGATAATACAAGAGAAATGAGAGGATGAGCTCTTTTACCTGCGAACGTTTTTCCTCTAATACTTCCAGATCCTGAATATGCCATTCATCGAATAATTCCTTTGAGAAAGACAAATTGTCATTCATTTCTAAGGTTAAAATCCGGTCGACGAGCCAGTTTTTATTTTCAAGGGCACGTGTATTGGAAAGTAGCACCGCCCTCTCTATACTACCATTAGAGAGATATGCCAATCTCTCTGCTTGTTTTGCATCCAGTTGGAAACGATCTACGAGGATATCTTTTACTGCGGTCATCGATAAGGGGGAGAACCGTATAATTTGACATCTCGACCGAACAGTTTCTCTTACTGATTCTAGTGAGGTTATGATTAATATAATAATAGCATACGAAGGTGGTTCTTCTAATGTTTTCAACAAACAATTTGACGATTCCTCATTCATCTTGTCAGCGGACTGAATAACCGCAATTTTGTACTTTGATTCCATAGGTTTAACGTGCAGGACCTCTTGTAGATGTCTTAATTGTTCTATTTTAATCGTCCGGCTATTTTTTTCGGGGAGTATGAAAAACAGATCGGGAAAATGATCATTAGCAATTCTTTGACAATGACTGCAGGTGTCACAGGCGTCCACACCAGGATGTTGACAAAAAATTGCTTTTGCTAATTCTTTGGAAAACAGGGTTTTCCCAATCCCTTCCTGACCTGCAAAAATATATGCATGCGCCAGATGATTGTTTATAATGGCTTTTTGAAATAGTTTTATAACACGGTCCTGGCAAGAGATATTTTTAAAAGACATGAATAATTTGGCCTTAAATCAAATGCATGACATATGACTTGTCTATAAATCTTGGAAAAGTTTTTCCCCCTTCATCCATCTGTGCACAGGGAGATGAAGGGGGACTATTGTTGTTGCGGTTATAGGTGATGTGGATAAAAATAACAAGAGCGGTAATTTTGCTCTCCATTCAAAATGCTAATCCTCTTCATCCTCATCTTCGTTGTCATCCTCATCTTCGTCGCCTTCCTCTTCCTCTTCCTCTTCCTCTTCCTCTTCCTCTTCCTCTTCCTCTTCCTCATCCTCGGTTTCAAGGATCGCCATAATATCACCTATTTTTACCACATCGCCTTCCTGTGCAAGGATTTCTAACAATCTTCCGGACACAGGGGCAGTAACATTAAAAGTGGTTTTTTCTGTAATCATCTCAACAAGGTCTTCGCCTTCTTCAACCTCCTCATCTTCCTCAACATACCAAAAAGAAACTGTTGCTTCGTCTCCGTTGTTCCCGCCCACTTCGGGCAATTCTACTTCTACTCTCATAATAAACGCTCCTTACGTTGTCAAAGCAATAACGTTATAAAAATATTTACCCTTATAAGCATACTTGAGCAAACTGAAGGAAAAGCATTATACTGAGCGATATTTTTCTTGTCAAGCATCAAGGAATAAATTAAAGGATAACGGCAAAGTCAGTATAAGCAGATATACGGTAGTTAGTTTATTGACAGGTGTGATGTAAAGGCTCATCGGGAAGGACTTCGGAAACTGCCGGTGGCCTGCACAACACTGAATAAAACCTATGAAATTTTCTTGAAAGCCATGAAGATACCGGTAAAATCAAGGACAACGAAGAAAAAGAATTGTACTGACCATTCAACTATAATTAGAAACCACTTTGCTATTATTCTGGAGGTAAAATGAAAACAGATCGTTTTAAGGATGCGGGCGAGTGCTGGAAGGTTATCCTTGGAGACGTAAAACGGAACGCCGGCTTTCTCAAGGAAATAAAAAGATTTGCAATAGAAAACACAAATCCGGCAGAGATCACTTTCGGAACTTCCGGCTGGAGGGGTGAGATAGGCACCGATTTTACCTTTAACAATGTGCGCATCGTAACTACGGCACTTATAGAAATGTTCAAAACGGGTGGAGCCAGTGTGATGGCGGCGCTTGGCGTAAAGGATTTTCATGAGGTTAAGAGACGCGGCATCATCGTGGGACACGACAACCGGTTTTTAGGGCCAGAATTTGCATCCTCTGTGATGGGGTTGCTTGCAGATGAGGGCATAAATATCTTTTATGCCGGGGAGGCTATTACTCCTGAATTTTCTGCCGCTATTGACATGCTTCATGCGGCATGTGCTATAAACCTTACTCCTTCACACAACCCGGCAAATTATGCGGGGTTCAAGTTTAATCCAGCGGATGGCGGCCCTGCCGGACCGGAGATCACAAAGGTTATTGAGAAAAATGCAAACCGGTTGATGGCGGAAAAGATGATTGTGCGGGAAGTAAAACCCAAAAGCTTCCAGAGGATCGATACAACAAGGCTGTATGAGGATTTTCTCAAAAAACGAGGGACGTTGGACCTTGACAGGATACGGCATTTTATAGAAGGTGAAGATTGTTGTATCTATGTCGACCATGTTCATGGCGCTACGAGGAGGAGACCGAACGTACTTCTTGGTGAGAGTCCAAAAATAAAATACCTCAGGACGGAAGATGACTATCTCTTTGGAGGCATACCGCCGGAACCTTCAGCGAGGAATATAAAGATGGTGATGGATTTATTGAAAGGCAGCAAGGCAAAATTCAAGTTGGGAGTGATCATGGACCCTGATGGCGATAGGATACGGTTTACGGATGGGGAAGCGGATATTACTATGAACCACTTTGGGGCGATGGCATTGCATTTTCTTTCTGCATACAAGAACATTTCTGGTGTATTGGTAAAATCGGTAGCCACTAGCAATTTTGGAAATGCTATTGCTGAAAAGCTCGGTATTCCTATACGGGAAACGGCGGTTGGCTTTAAAAACTTCAGGCCGTATATGCTGCAGGATGCAAGGGAAAGAGCTATCGTTTCCTACGAGGAGAGCGATGGTATATCCGGCTATAATAATACCCTTGAAAAGGATGCCATATTCGGGCTTTTGCTTGCAATTGAGATGATATCCGTTACGAAGAAAAATCTGAGTGAGCATCTCCGGGAACTTGAGGAGAAATTTGGGGCTTATTTTCCTGAGAGGGCTAATGTGGAGGTTGACCGTTCTCTTGCCGGTGCACCGCTTCTGGAAAAGCTTTCGCGTCTTAAAAACAAGCTTACGGTTGGAGGCAAAGTAATAGTTGGGAAGGGTTCCAGAAGTATTAAGACCGTAATAAGCGTGGATGGAATAAAGGTGGTGCTCGATGACGGCTCGTGGTTTTTGATAAGGCCATCAGGCACAGAACCAAAGGTTAGATTTTATGTAGAAACAAGGTCTTCGGAGGCTGTAAAAGATATCATTGAAACGGCCGAACGGTTGACGAGAGAGTCGCTTGCATAATTCCTTTGAAGGTATTCGGGATGTGTTTTTACCTGCATAATCATTCCTTTAAAAAGTATAGGGCAGACATACATGATTATCCAAAGTATCTTTGGGTATGGAATCCATTTGTGCAGGCGCCAGTGCTACTCGTATGACTGGTGCAATCGTTGGAATCTTGTGATATCATTCGGAAAAATAAAGCAGATGGGAGATATTTTTGACGTAGACAGCGCCATAATTTCGTAATATTTAATATTTAGAATTGTGATCTCCATTTTTCCTGAGCCGTGAATTAATATTTGACATATAATATTTTTTATTTATAATAACCCTTCTTTGTTTTTCTGCGGTAAATTTTAGCGCATATCGCTAATATTAATGGTTACTTTGAACCAAATATTGTTAATGAACAACATAGGTTGTTTTCTGATAACGGTAATAAATCATTGTTGCCAAAGGGGTTGCTGTGTTTTCTAGTTTTGGTACGAAATATGCTACCCAAAGGCTAAAGAAGTGGTTTTAAAAGTAGTCTGAGAAAGGATATCATAAAGTTGCTTGAATTTATATGGCATCTGAAAATTTATCGTTTTTTTCAGAGAATTGCACGGTAGTGAAATTGTGAATGAGTCATGTGGTGCGAGTGGATTAAAGTTACTTCATTGACGGAGGTTAAAGGAATTGGTTAGAAAGAATATTTTCGTATTTTTGATTGCAGGTATATGCATGATTGCGACATATGGTTTTGCCGAAGAGAAACCAAAGGTCGAAAAGGAAAAAAGTGAATTAGCGAAGATTATGGGCGAAATAGACAAAAACTATAAAGCCGTAGAACAGATATCAGGATATTATAAGTACAGCGATAATGATTGGGGTGTTATAGCAGAAGCAAGTGCAAACATCATCCAACTGACAAAGGTCGTTATTAGTAAGTTTCCTCGACCTGATGATAAAAAGTATCAGGATCTTAATAAGTTAATGCTGTCAGAGACAGAAAAGATGTTAGAAGTTACCTCTCGTAAGGATGAGAGAGGTGCATTGGAAGATGCTCAATGGCAGGTGAGACGATTACGTCAGACGTGTGCAGTATGTCATAAGCATTTGGGGATTCATCTTTATCCACAATTGTATCCTGGTAAAAAGGAGGAATTACCCCCTGGTCAGGAAGAAATTCCGGCGCCAAAAGAAGCTGGAACGCCAACAGATTGGTAGATAAAAATATACTGGATGCGGAAAATTTTTTGAAATAACCGTCGATTGTGTTTGTTTTTTTGGGGGGTCATTGTAGAGTAAAATTTTTGCTTGACTCATTTTATTTTCAATGATATATTGTCGGGAATCGGGGTTTTAAAAGTTAGTCTGGCTATATACTGCAGAACATCATACTATAAATTAGTACTACCCGCAGTGTCCCGTATTTCACATACTTCTTTCTACATCAAAGATGCGTGAGTCTTTGCTCTAAAAAAATTCATAATCCCCTTATGGTTTGCCTTTCCTGGAAGGACAATGAAGACATTTTCTTATATAGGAAACGGAATGTAGCGGGAATAAGAAGTGTGGGAGTTTGCCTTTTTCTGAGATTTAAAGCACATAGAATTAATGTTATATTATGCAACTCTGAGTTTTAGTAACGAAGGGAGGTGAAGTGAAAATCAGAAGCTTGGGGCGGATTTCTGAATTTCAGAAATGAGATGCTGATTGGAAAATCAGAAGCCCTTTTTTTATTTTGTAGTTTTATAATAGAAAAATTGTTTTACAGAAATTTGATAAATAGTCTGTGTGTGTGTTTATAAGTAATTTTAAAAATGGAAAGTGAGGAGGGGAAAAATGAGGTTAAAAAAAGGTATTTTTGCAGGAACAATTACCTTGTTCATTGCAGCGGTGTCGTCAGTTAGTTACGGACAGGCGAGCCAAGGTGAGTTGTGCAAAAAAATGTGGGATAACTTTCAGACAATGAGGGCTATGACGGGACTTTCCGCAGCTAATGAAAGCGATTTCGCAAAATTTTCAGCAGCAGCAAAGGCAATTACGGCAGATACAGAGACTTCTAAGAGTAAGTTCGCAACCGATAAAAATTATAACGTATTGAATGATGAGGCTCTTTATCATTCAAACGAGATTGATAAGGCGGCAACAAACAAAGATTTGGAGGAAATTCAGGTACAATTCAGAAGGTTAACAATAGCCTGCAGGAATTGTCATAAGATTTATAGGTCAGAGCTAAAGCTGGTTCCGTAATATACTTACTATGTCATAATTATAATGAGGAGGGATAGAATAATGAAATTGTTCCGTTTATCGTATATCATGCCGGTCGTTGCAGGTTTAGGGCTTTCTTTAGGAAGTTCTGCCTGGGCTTTGACGCACCATACCCCCGGGGATACAACAAAGAGTCCGTATACCATTTTTGCCGGTCTCGGGTTTGCAGTGCAGGAAAGCTGTTATTACTGCCACGGGAATGGTGGCAAGGGCACCGCTAAGGGACATGAATATGGAGTCCCGGATTTTACAGACCCAGCTTTTCAAAGTGCTTGGACGGATGAAGCACTTGTAAAACATATTAATGCAGGAAAGGGGAAATGTCCTGGCTACCAGGGAAAGATGTCCCCGGAAATGATTGAGAAGATGGTGGAGATTGTAAGGAATTTTGGCGCTAAATAACCTTATCGTAGATCTGCCAGACATTTTTCTCGTTTAGAATTAAAGAAAAAGGGCATATGAAATGTATATTTCATATGCCCTTTCTGTTTTCTGCAAAATCATGAGACGTGGATTATATCTGCTTGGAAGATACGCCTCATCTGCTGCAGGGCAAATTGGTGTTCGCGCTGGGTAAGCGCAGTTACACATTTTTCAGGTATTTCTATCTTATAGCCTCTCATATAAGCGTCTGCTACGGTGTACAGTATACAGATATTGGTGACGACTCCGGTTATGATGAGGTGCGTAATACCCAGTTTTTTCAAAAGCTTATCCAGGGGAGTGTTATAGAAGCAGGAATAACTCGTTTTATCAATTACGTAATCTTGTTTCTGTGGTCGAAGTTGTTTAATAACTTGCGCACCATCAGTTCCCTTTACGGCATGCCTTGGCCACAGTTTAAACTCTGTATCCATATCTTTATGCGCATCGCAGCAATAAATAATGGGATTATGATTCTTTCTTGCTTTTTTCAGCTCTCCTTTAATATTACCGATTATGGTTCTTGCCCTAGGCACTTCAAGGGCAGCACCGTCTTTGACGAAATCATTTAACATATCGCAGACAAGCAGTGCACGCTGTGCTTTGTTATGATGTTTTACTTTTTTCATACTTCAAGCTCATTTCATTGCGTGAGCGAAGTCTTATATGCTGATCCTGGTAAAATCTTCTGCAAAAAGGATATCCCCTTTATAGATGACTTTCAGGGCATCGGGCAAATGGTTATTATTCTTTCTGAAAATATCGCATACGGGATAAAAGTGCGATAACACCAGTCTGTCACATTGGGATTCATTTGCAATTTGTGCACACAAACGAGGGGTAAGATGCCCTTCAACCCTTTGATCATCTGGAAAAGAACATTCAAGAATCAAAGTATTTACTTTTTTAGCAAGACGAAGAATTCCGTTGCAATACCCCGTGTCGCCTGAGTATGTCAAGGTTTTACCTTCCATGGATTCTACGCGATAGCCGATACTGTGCATTGAATGTTGTAATGGTTCCGCAATAATTTTCCAGTCGTTAAAACTCATTTCCCCTTTCTCAATTTCTTTGAAATGCAGGTCGAAAGTTTTCGGTTTTATGGTTTCTCCAAATACCGACAGCAACCCCTCATAAAATGCCTTTAAGCCCGTAGGGCCTGTAATAAAAAGAGGTTTTGTTCTCTTTGGGGTATCATAGCGCATGGCAAAAAGGATTGAAACGAGATCGAGCGAATGGTCTGGGTGAAAATGAGTATAGTATAGGTGATCGATATCTACATAGGTAATCCCTGCAAGGAATAACTGTCGTAACGAGCCCGGACCGGTATCGAAAACAAGGTAACTTCCTTTTATCGTTACGAGAGTACAGGGATATGCCCGCGTCTTCGATGGTATTCCGGTACCCGACCCGATGATCGTCAATTCCATTTTATAAAATTCTTACCACGAAACAGAAGGAAGTGCTATTAATTCCAATAACAACCGATTTCCTTTTCGTGGAGGTATTCATAGCTCTATACTTTCATTCCAATCTCTACACCCTCAGCGATGGCCTCAAGGGCGGTACGGCCTTCTGCGGCATCACCAACAGTGTAAACCGTAGGAATAAAGGGTTGGATAGAGACAGCGAGTGCGCTGTTCGGTTGATGGAGGGTGGGAATGACAATGGTATCAAACCCATCGAGTTTTTGATCTGCTTCCCGCCGGCGATTGATAATGATATAATTATGTCCAACCTCAACAACTTTTGTGTTGACGTACAATTGAGCTCCCATCTTCTTAAGACGTTCACAAACATGATACCGGGGGTGTGCAACGAGTCCCAATCCAAGCACACGCCTCATCTCTATGAGGGTAATCTTTTTTCCTCTGGAAGCGAGAAAGTCGGCAAGCTCGCAACCCTCAGGACCTCCTCCAACGATGGCAATGTTGTTTCCAAGAGAATCTGAATTTACAAATGCCTGCTTAACGTCGATCGTACCGTTATTTTGTGCACCGCCGATCTCAATATGCACGTTCCTGGCGCCATGTGCGAGAACAACTACGTCAGGGGAAAATTGTTTGATTGCTTCCGCTGTTGCCTCTGTGTTAAGCTGAATCAAAGCGTCAGTTTTTTTAACCTGAAGGATTAAATAATCGAGAAATTTTCCTAAAGATTCCTTCTTCGGCGCCAGTGATGCATAGCAGAAACTTCCTCCCAGCCGTGATCCTTTTTCCCACAGGGTAACTTTATGCCCTCGGCCTGATAATACCTGCGCGGCTGATAATCCTGCCGGTCCACCCCCGACAATGAGTATTCTTTTTGGGTGTGTGGTTTTCGTCGTGCGGTGAATATTTTCTTTACCAATAGAGGGATTGACCGTACAGACAAGCCTTTTATTAGAGATACTTTCGATACACCGGTTACAGCTTATGCAGGTTCTTATATCATCGGGTCTGCCGTCTTTCACCTTATTAGGGAAGTGCGGGTCGGCAATAAGGGTACGCCCCAACACAATAAGGTCTGCCTTGTTTTCCTGTAATATGCTTTCAGCCATAGCGGGATTTAAAATCCTCCCAACAGCTAATACGGGTATTTTTACCACAGATTTGATCCCCGCTGCGAGATGGACAAAACAGCCTTCTTCTAGATAATAACAGGGTATATTGAAAAACGCGGATGCGTAGTTGCATGCAGAAACGTGAAGAGCGCTTGTGCCAGCCCTTTCAAGTATTTTGGCTATCTCCCTGCTTTCTTCCAATTTCAGCCCCGTATCAGTATATTCGTCTGCGCTGATACGACAAATGACCGGATAATCCCCTGAAGCACACCTACGTATACCTTCAACAATTTCCTGCGCAAATCGTGAACGACGGGCAGTGCTTCCCCCGTAATCGTCTGTGCGCGTATTAGATTCCGGGGAAAGAAATTGATTCGCCAGATATCCGTGCGCCATGTGAATTTCAACACCATCAAATCCTGCGCTTATGGCACGAACAGCGCCTTGAATAAATTTGTTGATTATGTCCCTGATTTCTTCAGCCGTTAATTCTCTGGGCATTTCTTTGGTTAAAGGGCTCGGAATAGCAGACGGGGCTACCGGCTTCAAACCGGTAAAGTATGGCAATGCCTCTTTCCCTGCATGACTTAATTGAATAACAATTTTTCCGCCTGCGGCATGGATGCAATCCGTGAGTTTTTTAAAGCCTGGAATATATTTGTCATCATGGATGCATAACATGCCGTCATTGACCCTGCCTGCAGGGTCGACGGCTGTATTTTCCAGGGTAATATACCCCACTCCTCCCACAGCACGCTCTTTGTAGTAAACAATAAGCTCCTCAGTCACAAAACCCTCTGTATCGCATAAATGCGTCTCCATAGGGGACATTACCATGCGATTCTTTACGCTCAGAGAGCCTAGCTTAAATGGACTGAAGAGTTTTGGAAAAGCATTCATTATTTATAAAACCTCCACCTTGGTATTGGGTTGAATTATTTGTTGTTTGGCGCCTGAAATATGACGTTTTTCTGCATTATCTGCGACTATCGTGTCTGGGCTAATGCCCTTTTTCTTCTTACGGGGTTATAGAGTGTGTTCCGTTCAACGGGTTCACGGCCAGCCTCTTTGATGAGTTTGATGATTTCACGGGCAGACAATGCCTCCGGCGTTTCGGCCCCTGCGGCGTGGGTGATTTTTTCCTCTTGTACCGTGCCGTCGATATCGTCCACGCCGAAACTGAGAGAAACTTGGGATAGCTTGATTCCCAGCATAATCCAATATGCCTTGATGTGGTCAAAGTTGTCGAGCATCAACCGGCTTATTGAAATGACTTTTAAATCTAACATAGCGGTAGTACCCGTACTGTTTGACAGTTCAGTATTTTTTGGGTGAAATGCAAGCGGAATAAAGGCCAGAAATCCGCCGGTCTCGTCTTGAAGCTCCCGCAACTTCACAAGATGGTTGATTCTGTCTTCGGGTGTTTCGACATGACCGTAAAGCATAGTTGCATTGCTTCGTAATCCCAGGGCATGGGCCTCACGCATTACCTGTAACCATCCCTCGCCGCTGAGTTTTTCAGGACATAATTGCTCACGAATTTTTGGAGAAAATACCTCAGCGCCGCCGCCCGGTAATGAACCCAACCCTGCCTCGCTGAGTTCTCTTAGTGTTTGCCGCACGGAAAGCCTTGCTATTTGTGACAAGTGTTCGATTTCTACTGCAGTAAATGCCTGGATGTGTACATCAGGACAATTTTCGTGAATCTCACGGATCATTCTTAGATAAAAATCGAATGGTAGGTCTGGGTGCAATCCGCCTACGATATGGAGTTCTGTTGCGCCTTCTTCTACCGCAGCCATGGCTTTATCAAGAATTTCTTCCAAGGCCATCTCATAGGAGCCTGCCTCTTCTTTGTCTCTGCTAAAGGCGCAGAACTTGCACCGGTTCTTGCAGATATTGGAGTAGTTGATATGCCGATTAGTAATATAGTATGCCTTATTGCCATTTTTCCGTTCACGGACGATATTTGCTATATGTCCGATGTGAAGGATATCGTTGGACTTGAAGAGTCGCACGCCATCCTCGAAGCTCAGGCGCTTACCATGCTCAACCTTTTGAAGGATATCATATATGGGCGACAATCGTAGTAATTTTTCCATTTTATGAAAATATCAGAATTTGACGTCAAAATCAAGAAATATGTCCCGCTACTGGTGATGTAAGGGTTCTCGTTTTTCGACAGGATTTGCAGGATGAAAAGAGCTTCTTCCCTCTGCTCAGAATGACATGTATACACTGTCATTCTGAATGAAGCCGAGCGAAATGAAGAATCTATAAAGGTTTTACCAAAGAGGCATTTCAAAAAGCTAAATTAGTACCATCACGGACTTGATCGGATATTTTATCATCATATCCATATTGACAAATTGGTCTCCTTTATTATATTGTATCACGATAAATTTTTATGATATCTGTAATAAAAGACAACATATAGGCTGTGTAATCCATGTTCGCCAGGAGAAGAAAATGACCGAATCAAAAGAAATGTACGAACGATGTGAAGGATCACTAGCCTCAGTCCTCGGGCTTGCTATTCATTTCCTTGAAACGCTTCGCTTCAACCGAAAAAATCCGCAACAACTATATTCCGTTTGCCTTTACGCACGCTTACTTGAACTTGCTACTGCATGCAAAGCCCTTCTTGAAAAAAATGCAATGGTCGGCATCCCCATCCTTCTGCGTAGTATGTTTGAAGCAGACATCGATCTCACCAACTTGATGAAGTGTTCGGATTATTACAAACGCATGTATGCTTCATTCCTCCAAGCGAAGATTCGTTTGACCAAAGAAGCTGCATCATCCAGACCAAATCCGTTTCTCGCAGAAATAAGGGCAAATCGAAATCATAAAAAGGACCTTTGCGAGACACAGGCGGAACTAGACAAACTCATTGCTGAAAAGAATGGCCCTATTAATATCCGATGTTGCGCTGAATTCGCGGGCAAACTGGATGAATACCTGTCAAATTATAATAGCCTTTGCCTCGACACCCATAACAACATCCGCTCTTTAGAGGAATGGTACATCCAGAAGCTTGCGGCTGAAGACTATCGTGTTGTCGTGTTCAAACAGTCCAAGGTGGACATTGTTCCCGCACTCATGTACATCTCGCATATCTTACTTATTCAAACAAAATCCCTTGCTGATTTCCTTGGAACCACGGGCATTGAATTTGATAGGTACTTCACTGAATTGCAGGAGCTTGCAGATTCAGCAACGGGCGACTAAAAAGAGTGAAACGGCGAACCATAAGATTGACCAGAATTTCGTCTTGTCATCCACATCTGTTATTTGGCTATAAATGCCGACAATCTTCGTGATTATTTATGTGTATTTTTGGTATTGATGTGGGGGGAAATTTTATGGATTCAATTATTACTGCTTTAGCTACCTTAGCTGCTGCATATTTTGGTGCCTTATTTGCCTTTAAATTTCAAGAAAGAAAAGAAGAACGAAAAATTCGAACTAACAATATTGCTGCTGGGAATCGTGCTATGTTTTTACTATTCAGGCAATTCAATGAATTATCTGGTATTCAAAAACAAATAATTGAACCTGCCAGAACACATCCGGCCAAATTTGTTGTTATGCGCCCAGCTCTTCCTTTGAATTATCAGAGTTTAAGATTTGAGGTAAGCAACTTAAGCTTCCTTCTCGAAACAAAACATCGGCAAGTTTTAATGGATTTATTAATAGAAGAAGGTAGATTTCATGCGGCAGTGCAAACTCTAAATGAGCGTTCAAAAATGCATCTCCATGATGTACAACCAGTTTTGGAAAAAGCAGGAATGGTCGAGGGCGGTGATTATTCACTGTCTCAACTTGAAGAAGCCATGGGCAATCGTTTATTTGTACAACTTAACCGAGCTACAGATCAGATGATAGACCATATCGATGATAGTATTAAATCTCTTCTGCAAATGAGTGATAAATTATATGAAGTATTAAAAGAATTATATCCTGGTGAAATATTTATTAAATTTAAAGCCACATAACAATTGCGTGCACTTGAACGAGTGCCACAGGACGCTTTTTCGGCATATGGTTGGTTTAAGGAGTGTAAAACAATTTTTGGGCAAGCTAGGGTGATGCAGTGGCACTCGTCAGTGACGCTGGCGTTCGACGGAAAGAGAACAGATAGCATACGTATCGGTGATAGATGACTGACAGTACTGGAAAAAACAATGCCATTGTCCCAGCGCAACCACAACAGCTAGCGGTGCGTCATGTATGGCTCATCGAGAGAGGCATTCATTCGCTCCCAATTCTAGGAATAACCGAGAGCCGTGTTAAGGAATTTTGTTCAATCCTTGAGGATTCTGACTTTCTTAACCGCGAAATAACACTGAAAACAATAGTAGATATTGGGACTCACATCAGGTCATGCAGACGGCACCTTGACTCGCTCATCTTTCCGTTAGTTAAAAACTTTTACTTTTGTTTCGAAGAATCAGAGCGTGAAAGTCGTGCCAGCGGTCACGAACCTCACCCTAGAGAGCGTGAATACACTAAGCTTTCTTTCGCGGCACTGGAGGCGTTAGTCGGCCCTTTAATGAGTCCCGATGAGGCGATAATGGATATTGTATACTTTGGAACGACTGCCTCGCGCATACGTGCTATCGACTGGCTCTCAGATAATAAACAAAGACTTACTACAGCTACCCATGACTTATTCTCTGATTATTTGCGCACGATGCTCCTTTCCACTATACAGAGCACACCGTTATTTCTTGCACTGAAATATGCGGATGCAGAGATACACGATCATATTGAGGAAGCCATATACTTTTTTATAGACAAGATTATTCTTGAGAACATACCACCGGACGAGCTTAAGGAAAAGGTCGGATGTTACGTTTGTGGTTTATCTTACAACGAGAAAGCCTCCCAAGAGGCTGTAATCTATGCTCTTGGCAAGTTAGCAGAATTGGGTGATCCCACATATGTGGAATGTGCCTGTGAGATGTTCTTTGTGATAGCGGAAAAGTATAGAGATTTAGACAGGTACTCTGACGATGAACTGGAAATGATTTCCTGTGCGTATAAGAAATGTATGAAAGCCCTTTTCGCGCGGTTTTCATCTAACGGACTTGAAGTATACAAATACAAGGAACTTGTTATGGAAGAGCTCAAACGTCGAGGATTGCATGGGTGAATATATGAGCGGGAGCGCACAAGGACGGCAAACGCCGGAAGATATCGAACTTGAGAGAAAACAAGAGGATCTTCGTGAACTCGAAGCAGAGTTTGCTGAAAAGGAACTTAGGCTTGCTACTTTACGCGCCGAACTGCATCACTTTGATATGCGATACATCAGGCATGTCGGAAGCTTGTATACGGTTCTTGATGACTTGGAAGCGCAAATTGCCGAAGAGGTAGCACGCAAGCACCCTCGAAATGAACGTGCAAGGAAAATGGCAGAACATGCCCGCTCCAAAGCGCGAAAATCGGCGTCTGAAGCAACGCCATCCGATGAAACGTATGTTTCAGGAGACGAATTCAAGCCATCTGAAAGGTTGAAGGCACTTTACAGATCAGCAGCAAAGGCCATCCATCCTGACCTTGCCAGCGATAATGCCGATTGTGCGCGTCGCCACAAGGCGATGGCATCAGTAAATGAAGCATACGAAAAGGGAGACGAGAAGCGCATTAAAGCCATCATTGAGGAGTGGGAGTCTAGCCCTGAATCGGTGAAAGGCGAGGGAACTGCTGCCGGGCTTGTCCGAATAATCCGGCGTATTTCTTTAATCCGCAAGAGGCTTGACAGTATTAGAAATGAGATTGACCACCTCCAGAGTAGCTCTCTGGCACTATTGAAGCGGAAGGTTGATGCGGGACTCGCTCAAGGACGGGACATATTGAAGGAAATGGCAGTCGGAATTCAGGCAGAAATCCAGGAAGCGGAAGAGCGACTTGCTCAGATATGTCAATAGAAAATCGTCGAACCAGGAGCGCAGACAGATGCGGACAAACTGTGTTACTGAACTATGATGCAAAAAACGATTTTTTTCTAATGCTCATTCTTGCATATTTTCAAAGTCAAGCCCCAGCCTTTGCAACAGCAAGTGTTTTTCCATTGATTTTCTTTGTCTTCTCTGTCTTAATATTTTTACGATATCTAACTTTAAGCAAACGAATAACCAAAGTTCCTTTCCAAGGTTAAATACATTTCTTCAATATAGCAGTTCTGTGTTTAAGGGTTGACAACGCTTTTGTTGTTTACGGAGGAAAATTATGAGGAGTAAGGTCTATTTTATTAAAGTAGAAAAAGGTGAGAATGTTTCTTCCATTGCAAAAAAGACGAAACAGCTTTTTAATTTTGCTGGCTTTGCAGATGCGATCCGTAAAAACGACATGGTAGCAGTAAAGACCAGCTTTGGCGAAAAAGGGAATATTGGACATCTCAAGCCACCGATTATAAAGGCCGTTGTGGACAAAGTAAGGGCGTGTCATGGCAAACCCTTTTTGATAGAGACAAACACCCTGTATGTCGGCCGACGTACCAATGCCGTTGATCATATCTCACATGCCCACGATCACGGTTTTGGATATGAAAATATCGGTGCTCCCATTATTATTGGAGACGGGCTCTTTGGTGAGCATGGCGTGCAAGTAGAGATCAACCAGAAATTGTGCAAATATGCATATGTAGCTGGTGTAGCGCAAGCAGCAAATACCATCGTCTCAATAGCGCATGTGACAGGGCATCTGGCAACGGGTATGGGAGCCACGCTGAAGAATATTGGGATGGGGCTCTCATCACGCGGCGGAAAACTTGCCCAGCACTCTGGTGTAATCCCTCAAATCCTGAAGAAACGGTGCAATGCCTGTGGTGCGTGCGGCAAATGGTGCCCGGTGGGGGCAATCCAGATGGATGATCAGTATGCCGTTATTGATCCAAAGATATGCATCGGGTGCGGGGAATGTTTGGCCGTATGTCAATTCGGTGCTGTGAAAATTGCCTGGGACGAAAATACGGTTAATCTTCAAAAAAAGGTTGCAGAATACTGCCTTGCCATTTTAAAAGGAAAGAACGGCAAGGCGGTCTTTTTCAATTTTCTGACCCATATTACCAAGCACTGCGATTGTATGGGCAAACCGTTTCAGGCTGATATTGCAGATATTGGCATCGTTGCATCCATTGATCCCGTTGCCATTGAAAAGGCAACTGCGGATATTATTCAGGACCACACCGGAAAGGACTTCTTTAAAGATGCCTGGCCACACATTGATTATACCATTCAAATTGCCTATGCACAGGAGATTGGTCTGGGCAGTATGGATTACGAATTGATACCTTGTGGACAGGATGCCGGCGTTGTAGTTTAGATGAAATGGTAAGGATTGCCCATCTCTGAGTTATTCCGTAGGTTTATCATCTTTTCGGAAAAGGATCATCTAAAAAGAACTCCCTTGTACTATGGTATCCAGAAGACGCAGGAGTTCCGTTGGCCTTTTGATCAAGAGCCGCGCGCCATTTTCCAGAAGTTCTTGTCCCGAGCGGAAGCCCCAGAGGGCTCCCACGGGATACATACCCGCCGACACGGCGGTCTTCATGTCGATGGCGGTGTCGCCAAGGTAGACAAACTGTGATGAAGAGATATTGAGGAAGCGGGAGATTTCCAATGCCCCTGATGGGTCTGGCTTGAGAGGCACGGAGTCACGCTGCCCCAGCACGAGATCAAATGTCCATTGGGGAAAATATTCACTTACACACCGCTTGGTAAAATCATCCGGCTTGTTTGATAAAACAGCCATTTTCACGTCGTGTGCCGCCAGCGCATTAAGCATTTCTGCCACCCCCTCGTAGGGTCTTGTCTTTATCTTCCATTCTCGTTCATATTCTGCACGGAATGCCTGGACACAATCATGGATAGTAACATCACTCCGTCTGTCCTCAGGCAGTGCACGCCTCATCAGCACAACCGCACCATCACCCACCATGTAACGATATGCATTCATATCATGCGTGGGAAATCCGTTCTTCTCAAGAACACGATTTGCAGCGCTCGCCAAATCTTCCAAAGTGTCAAGGAGTGTTCCATCGAGATCAAAGATTATAGCTTTAAATGGCATAGCTCTATCTTTAAAAACCATCCGGGTCTGTATTATTTAACAATAAAAGGGGACAGGATGCTTTTGGCATCATGCTGTTGATTGTGTGTTAACATCCTTTAATATATACAATACCATGCTGACAATGCGAAAATAAAGATAAAAATGAATGGTTAAGAAACTCCTTGAGACTGATAACTCAAGGTCAGTCTTGAAAGTGACATTGGTTTTTTATGTCGGTGTAATGGTAATTCTATTTCACCCCTTCAGGCTTTTTTACCGTATAGTGGATTTTGTTTTTATTGCGTGTGAATGCCTTCAGGTACGTTGCACCTACAGAGAAAGGTGTTTTTCAAAAAGCTAAAGTATTACGTTTTTTGAAAATGTAGGGGCGAAGCATTTGCCGGCTTGTGTATGAGCGCATGTATACCAACGATAGCAAATGCTTCGCCCCTACACTGTGCGGTACACATCGCCATTAATTGGTTCTTTTCAAAAAACTAAATTGTTGTCAATCTTCATATAAAACATACACCGTTAGGCAGAAAATATATAAAATCACCCATAAAAACTCAAAGATATAGTGCCGAAAAATGAGGCACTAAAATTGCAACTTATTGAGTTACTGAAGATTCGATTTTTACTTGTTGAACTTGGGTTATGATCGGCTATTTATTTTGTGGTAGATTCGCATACGCTTAATCCATTCTGCTTATCACAAGACATGAATTATTTCCATCATAATCCATGGTATTTATTATGACGTTCCGGATTTCTTTTTTAAAGGGTCTTTCAAGGATAAGATTCAGATTAATCTCCGGGTCTTTGTTGCAGTGATTCATGATGTGAGGTATTTGGCCTGTGTTTATTGACATGATTGATGAAATGATTTGTGCTGCACCGGCGGTTCCGTACGATTCGCCGATGGTCGATTTTATTGCAGATACCGGAATACGAACATTCCCTGTGTCGAATAACGATTGGATAGCCTTTGCCTCAACCGCATCCTGCATCTTGCATCCGTTTGCATTAGCGCTGATAAAATCAAGGTCTTCCCTTTTTACTCCAGAGTCTTCCAGCGCTTCATGCATGGCCTTTTCGGCACGACGCACCCGTATATCCGCCGAATGGTCTTTACCGCCCACGAAGGTATTCCCAAGTCCCTTTACCTCCGCATAGATATGGGCGCCCCTGTCCAGGGCGTGCTGAAGTTCTTCCAGAATAACCACGCAACTGCCTTCTGCCATGACAAAACCGTTTCTCTCTTTATCGAAAGGCAGGCTCGCCTCTCTTGTACCATCAAGACCGGACAACAAACCGCGCAGGTAAAATATGAGATACAGATCAATGGATATCTGCTCGACACCGCCTGTCACGATTACCTTTGCCATATCGCGCTGGATCATTTTGAATGCATCTCCTATGGCATCGGTGCTTGATGTGAAACCAGCAGAAATGGTGCGCGCAAGCCCCTTCATCTTAAAGATGACCGATACGTAATTGATGGAAGAGTTTAAAGCCACATCGTAACTGAGCATGGGCGACAATTCGGAGGGATTATTTCGTATGATTTCATAAAAGTAATCGGTGGTCTCGGAAAAATTTCCCAGCGATGAACCGATGACAATGCCCATTTTCTCCGACAGGGAACCATCCGTCGGGAGCCTTGCATCGTCAATGGCCATCTTGGAAGCAGACCCCAAAAATCGTGTGCCTTTGTTCAGATACTTTAGACCTTTACTACCAAGGTATATCTCGGGTTTAAGGTCTCTTACTTCCCCGCCGAGCTTGCATTTATACGGAGAAAGGTCAAGAGAGGCCATCGGCGCAATGCCAGATTTCCCGGCGATAAGATTATCCCAAAAAACCTCTTTTCCGCATCCAAGAGGGGATACGACACCTAAACCGGTAATAACGACTCGTTTTTTCATTGCACACCCGACAAAACACGGACAAACAAAGTTTATCCGTACCACCCAAAAAACCGCTTAAATAAAATGAAAATTCCTCTTTGCTGGTTCAATCGTCCTCGATTGAACCGAAACATTTGGTATAATTCCGTCTCACTGCACAAGTTCACGCTTTAGAGTAACATTCAAATATATGGTTCAATCTGCAAGATTGAACCAGCCTTGAGGTTTGCTTCGTCCATTCGGCAAGCTCAGGACATGCTTAACCCATCCTACTAAATATTGTAGTTGCATTGTTTCCGCCGAAGGCAAAGGAATTATTTAATACGTGATCCACTTTTACCTCGCGCATCACATTGGGTACGTAATCAAGGTCGCATTCCGGATCGGGGGTTTCGTAATTAATCGTCGGAGGAATTACTCCATGTCTCAATATCAGACAGCAGACGACTGATTCCACGGCACTCGCTGCGCCCATAAGATGACCAATCATCGATTTGGTGGAACTGCAGGGAATCTTATATGCGTCTTCGCTAAATACGCGTTTTATAGCGGTTGTCTCGGTCTTGTCATTGTGCGGAGTTCCTGTGCCATGTGCATTGATGTACCCAATTTCCTGGGGAGAAAGCCTTGCCATCTTCAACGCATCGCTCATGCACTTCACCGCCCCGTCACCTTCGGGATGGGGTGCGGTCATATGAAATCCATCGCAGCTTAACCCATAACCTGCCAGCTCAGCAATAATCGGTGCCCCGCGTTTTTTGGCAAATTCGTATCGTTCCATGATCAGTATCCCTGCCCCTTCGCCTATCATGAGTCCCTGGCGGTTTTTGTCGAAGGGTTGACAACGCTCAGGAGCTAAGGCCTTGAGATTATGAAAGTGGGTAAATTCCGTCTGAGGGATCATGTCACCGCCACCGACCATTACCACGTCAACCTTATTATCCACCAGGAGGTCATATGCCCAGGAAATGGCGTGATTGCCCGACGAGCAGGCGTTCAGCGAGATCATGGTTGGGCCTTCAAAATCAAAGTATTTAGACAGGACATTGGCGATCGAATTGGGTGGGTAAACGGCAGCAACGATTTTATCGAAACCGTTATCTTTTCTCGAGGTGTCTAACCGCAAGAGTCTCTCAAACGGTGTCAATTCGGCTGCCAAGGTTCCTATGGCAATACCAAATCGCTCCCGGTTGAATTTTTTATCACCTAACAAACCACTTTCTTGCAACGCTTCCCTGGCTGCATAGTAGACATATTTATGGATTGTGTTTTCTTTGATCTGATTTTCTAGTTCAAAGTCCCATTGAAAATTTTTTACTTCGCAGGAACGATGCACCTTATATTTTGAGGTGTCGAAGGACTTCATTTCGTTGGCGCCGTTCCTGCCCTGGATGAATGATTCCCAGCTTTGTTTAACGCCAATCCCAATAGGTGTGACCAATCCCAATCCTGTAATTACGACCTTTGACATATATTTCAATCTTTAAACAAGAAAGGTCAACTATTCACATTAATTAATCCAACGAATATGTTGACCTTACAAACAATGCTTAACCCTCCAAAGAAAGGAGGAATTTCCGCTGTTAAGACGATGTCTCAATCGGCGTCAATTGTACCTTTTTCCCTGATTTTTTCGATTGTTGATATCGTTTTAATGCCTCGTCATAGAATCCTGATGTCTGCAATTCTTTGAGATTTTGGATCAGGTGTTGGTAAACGGACTGCCAATCCAGATTGACCCTGAATGCAAACATGGCGGCATTCATGTTATCTTTCAGCACCTCTTTCGCATTTTGGAATCTCTGCCGCAATACCTCGGTGGCATAAATTCTGTCATACAGATATTGAAATCCATCGATAAGTTCCTGAAGGGACATGTTTTTCAGGACATAGGTGAGATGATGAGACGTGTAATACTTCCAATCCTCCGGAAAGTTTGTCCTGAAAAGCCTTCCTTCGCCGTTTAACCGGTGATACAGCGGCGTATTAATGAACGGACACAAAATACCGCAGGTCATGATGTCGACATGGGAATCCAGGACAAAATCGGCAACCTGCTTAAAGGTATCGGGGGTATCGGCATCATTGCCAAAGACCATGGTCCCCCACACGGCAAGTCCGTGTTTGCGGATATTGGCTATCGCCTCAAAATAATTTTCAATGGAGATGCGCAAATTTACGTTCTTGTTCATCGTCTTCAATGCCTCTTCATTGATGGATTCAATCCCAATGAGCATCCCGACGCACCCGCTTTTTTTCATATATTCAAGGGTTTCATCATCTTTATAGATATTGAGCGAGGTAAACCCGAACCAGTTCTGGTAAATACCCCTTTCCACCATACCCTTGAAAAGGTCCCGAACACGCTCATTAGACTTTTTGCTGTGTCCGTAAAAATTTTCATCTGTCAGGATCAAACCGCGATATTGACCCTTGATGGATTCGAATTCATCAAGGACGTCTTCAATAGGTCTTTCACGATATTTCCTGCCCTGAAACTGAGGCACAGAGCAGAACTCACAGCTAAACGGGCATCCGGCGGTAGTTATAATGCCTGAATACCGGTATTTATATTTATCCTTCAAATATTTTCTATCAGGCCGCAACCCCTGATACAACTCCATGGGCGTCAGGACGCCGTCGTATCTTTTCTGGAGACACCCTTTTTCAAAATCACCAACGATTTTTTCCCAGGTAGTAACAGCTTCCCTCGTAACGACGCAGTCCACATATTTTGCCGCCTCTTCCGGATAACTCGTTGCGTGAATACCGCCCATGATTACCGGTATGCCCCGCTTCCGGCAGGCAGTAGCTATCTGATAAGCCCGGTGGGCCTGATAACTTACCGACGTGATACCGACCAGGTCGGCTCCACCAAAGGTAATATTTCCTGTATTTTCGTCAAGTGCAAGTTCCTGGGTTTCATCGATGATATCGACTTGCCAGTGTTTTGGAGTCAATACCTTCAGATAGCCGAGATTTACCGGCATTTGATTTAATACGGAGACATTCTCCTCGCCAACATTTCCAATCGGATGTGGATTGATTAATACAAGTCTTTTCATGAACCTTCCTCTTTTTTGGGCACCAATAATACCTGGGCAATGGCATAGTCCTGGCAGTGGGATAAGGATACAGAAATATTATCAATATGTTTCTTATCTGCCATTTCTTTTACACTTCCATACAGATTCAAATAGGGCCTGCCCATTTCGTCATTTAAGAGTTCAATATCCGTCCATTTCATTTTACCGACCCAGCCAGTCCCCAGCGCCTTGAACAGGGCCTCTTTTGAGGCGAAACGAGCTGCAAAATGCTGATATTTGTTCTTCCTTTGTTTGCAGTATTCCACCTCTTTTTCTGTATAAATCCTTCGCAAGAAATCCTCATTGGCGGAGAACAATTTTTCAATCCGTTTTATTTCTATAATATCAATACCAACATACATAAATGATACCCAGTGTCTGGCAATTTCAGTTATTGTAACTACTTACATCATAAGTATCTATTTGGAGAAAAGAGCATTTTACAGGGTTGCAAAATTAATGTCAACGACAATTTACCACCCGACAATTGCCATATAACGGACAAGGGGAGAAGGTTTGCCACCTGTTTACAGGTATAGGTAAATTCTGAATTGTTTTGAATTCTCCATAATCGCAGGGAAAGGAACTCGACGAGAATGCAAGAGAAGTCTGGAGAATTTCGACAACAAACTTCGTTCAATACCGAAAAAAAAACCTTAATGCAAAAACAGGAAACAGCTCACCCCTCTGGAGTGAAAGAAATAAATAAATTCATAGGGATATTTTTAAGAGATAGCCCGACTTTCGTAATTCGCACTCAAAAACGGTTGTTTTTGGGCAGGTATTGCCGGAAACCGTCGATTTTCAAGGGATGAATTTCTAAAAACGACTTGTAGTGCCAACCTTTTTATATGGTTCCTTGAATATGCTGGCTTAGCGGCTTGCCTACCCTTCGAATTTTGAAGATTGGGTTAGCGTCACCTTGCAACCCGCGATGCCCGGGCGGAAATGCTGTAAAATAAGCTGCCAAGAGGTTCCGCTGAAAAGCCAAGCATCTTGTCGTAACTCTTCATCCGGCAGCAATCAGCCAAGCTTGCAAACTTCGCGATGAGGCAATCACTGCCGCAGGGCTTCGCAAGGCGCTATCGGTATTATTGGTGGCCGAGCCAGGTCTTGATGCGGAAAAGACAGCAGAGGTCCTCGGAACAAGCCGCCGAACAATTTTTCGCAAACGAGAGGAATTTCGCCATCAAGATGATGCATCGAGAAATTCTTGGGGTGGGG
Source organism: uncultured Candidatus Brocadia sp. (assembly GCA_964490485.1). Lineage (GTDB taxonomy): Bacteria > Planctomycetota > Brocadiia > Brocadiales > Brocadiaceae > Brocadia. The sequence continues at coordinate 50,738 of CAZBCT010000003.1, forward strand.
GTGGGCGTCGCCGTTTCTCTCTATCTATAGGGGAGGAACGGGAATTCCTTTCAGCATGGGAAGCAGCGGCAACAGCAGGTGGTGTTCTTTCTGTGCCTGCTGGGCGCCATCGCCCCACAGGCCAGTGGTTAGTCTTGCCCTGGTACGGGAGTTTAGGTATGAGTATGCAGCGGTAAGTCCGTGGGACGGAGAGATTGATCGTATGACAAGAGAAAAGATGAATACTGAAAGTATGAGTTGTTTTCTAAAACAGGTAAGTAAGGCACATCCGAATGAGTTTGATGTTATGATTGTTGATGGTGCGTCATCCCATAAAGGCAAAGAACGTAAAATTCCAAAAAACATGGCGCTGGTGTTTTTGCCGTCATATCCTCCTGAATTGAGCCAGGCAGAGCAGATATGGAATATACTTCGGCGCGACTATTTTGCTAACAGGGTATTTGATTCTCTGGATGCAGCGACAGGGCAGGCAAAGCGGGGATTTACTATTATGGTGAAAAACAAAGAGGCAGTAAGAAATTTGACAAATTGGCATTGAATTGGCGACATCTTGATTGCATAATGGAATAAGATGCATTCAAATGAATACTAACAATCCAGTCGAAGCCTGCTATCCCAGCGACTTTTTTCTCGTCATTTTCCAGTGTCACCAAAGTGTCCATCCGTATGTCCTCAACTGCAGCCATACTATCAAACACTTTGTTCGCAAACCACTTCTCGCATATCTCATCCCAGAGATGTTCCACCGGATTGCATTGTGGGCTATAAGCGGGCAACCAAACCAACCGCATGTTTTGAGGGATTTTCACTACGTTTACTCTTTTTACCAGGATGACTACGAGATCTTTTCAATCCTCTTGTCATACGCATCTGTCGCCTATCTCGCTCTTCACGTTGATCGTGTTGCCCATCATTTCACAGAAGCTTTTGGTCATAGCAAGCCCAATCCCGCGCCACGATATTTGCTGTGCAATCAAACCCGATGTTGTATCAGTGTGTTGGTGTAATTCTTTCGATTTCATCGCCGTGCGGCGTGGTCAGATGGACACGAATAGGCACGCCGGAAGCAGCTGCGGTCTGCAGTTCTCGCAGCGCAACCTCGTGCGTAGGGTTGTGGTGCAACAACCGGTAGATACGCGCACTTTCAAAAAACATTACTTCGGTGTGACCCTTGGCTTCGCGCACGCGCGCGACAGTCATCCATCGCTCGCAACTGTCTTCTTTGATCAAGTTACCCTCAACAAGTGGCCAAATTGGCATAATTGATCAGGGTGGCCTCGGTGCTAACGTAGTTCGGATCGGTACTGAATCCCCCGCCATAGGACGGTGCGTACGCTGTGCCTGGCTGTATCGAGTAACTAGTAACGTGTGCATTGGCATGACAGTTCTTATTCTCCTGCGCCGCAAGCCAAGTACTAAGTAACACCGGTTTATCGAACATGCCGGGGTCGATTACCATCGCCAGCGTCAGCTTGACCGACGGCAAGCTTCTCGGTAATTTAAGCTGAAGCCGCACACGCAGCAACGGAGCTACATGGTACCACCAGGTTACACAACAACCGCCCCATTTGTCCGCCTTTACCGCCAGCTTGTCGTTGTTAGCGGTGGCGAAGCTGAACACCTTCTCAACACAATAACCCCATCGCTTCAGGATAATTCGCCGCATCTGGTGTGCGCGTGCATAGCAACCATCGCGCACATACTGGAACGGAATGCACGGCGGTTCTGCAGGTGGACCGGCGAGGTGACACGAAAGTTTCGCACAGAAATCGAAAATCTCCTTAGCCTTCGCGTAGTTTGGTACGATCTTCTCGCACAGCTTAAATACTGGCCACTTCAGGTATAGGTCGGCTAAATTGAAGGTTATCGGGTCGATCTTCTCTAGCTCAATCGGCACAATTTTTTGGGGCTTCTCAAGGGGTAGGCGCTCACGTACGAGGATTTCAAGTTCCTTTACGGACGGTTCGGACGTGCGCTCGATTTCTCCACGCCGTAGGTTTAAGCTGACCTTGACCGGCTGCTGCTTTTTGAGCGCTTCTTGCAGCCGATATAGGATTTGCTCGTCTTTGACTGTCCGTGCACTCAGCGTGTATATACGCTGTCTCTCGTGGAATAGAATCTCCGTTACTGCCCCTTTAGTACTACGAATTGCGGCAACGGTTAAAATGTCCGATTCACGCTGGGTAGCCATGTCTTACCTCCCCTCGAATAAATGATAGGAATTTGCTTTTTTAGCTTCGAAAAGTATTTAATCCAAAAGCGAAAAAGATGTCAAGGTTTTTAATTCATTGATGCTACCATTTTGAAATATTAATAGTTACACAAATGTTGCGCATAAAATATAACACGGGTGTCACCTGCGCGAAAGGGAAAGAGTACTGAACGTTCCGAAAGCACAAAACTTGAAAAATGCACTGAACTCTGAAATTACGCTACTGCTTTTGCATCAGGTGGACGCATTGTTAGATGCTGCTGTTTGTACGGTTTTTGAAGGTAAAGATTTGATTGGATGTCCGTACTTCTGGCCGTACTCCTTTTCTTTCTTTTTTAAATCTGCACAAATCGCGCGCAAGTCAAAATTGAATCGCTGGGCATGTTTCTTGCGGGCTTCACGTACTTCTTCTACTATTGGGTCTTTCATCGTCATTCTCCTAATAACTCTTCTGGTGAACATATTGTTGGACACTGATACCCTTCGGCTTCAACCAGCGATATTATCTTTGCTTTCATTTGAGCGTTGTTTATATGTGTAAAGTTCCACGTCAAAAGATAGTCCATCCCGTTTATGGTTGCCACGGCAATATGAAGTGCATCTTCGGGGTACTGCTTCGGTATTGGCCCATCTTTTATTAATAGCGAAGCTAAATGTTCTGCTTCATTGCTTATGGACAGAACGGGTATCTTCGAAATCGCTGATAATCTCTTCTGGGCCGCTTCGGCATCCCCATACTCGGCTTCTTGAACAACCAATGCGGAGATATGCGGCTCAAATATCTTGAGAATCTCAGGCCATTTCTCTCGAGTAATCTCCTGACGTCCGGCTATAACCAAATCTCTGCTTGGTTTCGACGTGTAGTAGCTTACTACGCTCGTTTCGATGTAAACCGTTTCTTTCATACATCCTTTGGTTTAAGAATCTGTTTCTACACAGTTAACGAGAAAGCTCACTGGCGGCAATGGAGCACAGCGGAATTGCCGTCTGGTACAGCGTTGTTAGGTTTTGATTCTGTTAATCCAATACATTGGTTCACGGTGTAAGTGTGCAATAGCAATAACATAAATATGGCCTTTTTCAATAGAGTATAATACTTTGTAAGGAAACTTATGAAGAATATACCTTCTAATATTTTCACTTTCCTGAGAACCAATTCCTGGCATTTTTTTGATAATATTAATGGCTCTTTTGACTTCTTGTTCAAATCTTTTTCCCAAACCTGTTACTTCAATTTCATAATATTCTTTTCCATCATCAAATTCTTTTTTAGCCAATTCGTCGAATATCACTCTCATAAAGCTTATCTAAATACCTCTTCTGCAGGTATCCCTTGTGTTTTACCTGCTCTGTAATTTTTAAGTCTTGATTCAGCTTCCTGTATCCATTTTTTTGATATCTCCGGATCTGGCTTGTCTAAGCTGGTTACCAAAGCCTCAATTAATATAATTTTGTCCTGCGGTTTTAATGCCAATGCTTTTTCAATTAATGTGTTATTAACTGACATACTTGTATTCCTTTCTAGTAATTTTTTACACCTAACGGTTTAAATCAATGGTGACTTTTTTTACCGTCCGCTGGATTTGATTGTTATACGATTTTTTTTAATTTAAGTATTTTGGCTTGTGATGATTCCAATATTGAATCGCGGAGAAAAGAACTTGCCTCTAATATTTCTATACCAATTAATTCACCGCTTTCATTCAACTCAGCCGTAATATTTGGGCTTAACTCAATGCTATCTGCTTCTTTTTCCTCAGAAATAACTATATGCAGAATATCTTCATCTTTAAAATATGCCATCTTCGTTTTATCCATATATGAACCTTCCTGTTTTAAGTCGAAAATTAATTTGTTGACGCGTAGTAGCATGAATTGAGACAGGGATTATTTCACCTCTAAGTTGCTCATATGGAATTATAACCAGCCTATCATCATGTTTACCTACTGCAATAAAACGTTGGGTTGCAGTATCGAAGTATATTTCTCCTGAATACCGTAATATATTTTCAATTTTTGGAAGTTCAAATCCTCTTAATTCTGTTCTATACTTCATATAGTCAGTCCATACGATCTTTGACTCTTCAGGGGTTCTCACATCCCCTCCAATATGTTATATTTAATTTACCGTATAACGCCGGCGCTCAGTGGCGCGGCTTTTTCGCGTTCGCTGCAGCGCTCTGTTAGACGCTTCTATGTTAGTTCACTAGCTCGGCGGCATCATTATCGGCTCTCCGGGCACCGTCCCCTGCGAAGGAACACGTTTGTTCTTTCGTGATCTTATTTCTTGACCATTCGAAAGACGCACCCGACCGAGGGTGAATATCTTCTCTCCAAGATCTGAGGGAAGGCTCTCAGCTTCTACCCATGTTTCCCATGTCTCATCAGGTCTCAATCGCTTCGGTAGGGGACGGTCATGAGTCTGCGCGTGGATTTGAGAATCCGCTGCAAACCACACATGAGTAATTTCGACTTCCCGGTCACGTGACAAGTTCGTGACATTTAGGAAATAGCACGATCTTCTTGTTTGAGTGAAATATGCATGGTGCACCATAAGCATCACTCTTCTCCTTCCGGAGACCATCTCCCAAAGGCGTTGGGGAATCCACGTGATCAAGCCAGAGATTTCCATAATGCACCTGAATCTATGCGTCTAACAATGTTATTGGCAGGTTTTCCATAAATATACAAATAGTATAGCGTAAATCAAGATATAATTGACATACAAAATCTCACTACCATAAGTTCTGACTTGTTATCATTACAAATTGAGTGATATTAAGAAAATAGGCTAAGTATTCATAAATAAATATCCCTGGGAATTTGACGTTATACCACCCTTTGTCCGCTAACCCGGCGGCTCTCTGCCACACTCCAATACCGGTGGGTTTTCCCATCTTTCGTTCGTGATTTTACACGGTGATACATGCAAGTATTTTCGCAGTTTCTCCTGCATGCGCCAATAGGGCAGAGCGGCACTACAAGCCGTTTTTAAAATTCATCCCTTTAATACCAAGGGTACCCCGGTCATACCTGCAAAAAAAATAACCGTTTTGGGAGGTGAATTACGAAAGTCGGGTTAGGGGAGGGTGATCTTTCCTCTCTCACCCCACCTTAACCTAGGGGGGAGGAACTCTAACTTGAAATTCCTACATCACGTTAAAATCATCGTAACAATTTAGTTTTTTGAAAAAGTAGGGGCGAAGCATTTGCCCGTTTTGGTATGAGTGCGTTCATGACAATTATAGCAAATGCTTCGCCCCTACCCTGCACGACAAATATCACAATTATTGGAAATTTTCAAAAAACTAAATTGTTACAAATCATCGCATCATCGTCGAACCGCTTCGTAATTCGTTCCGTCCATGTCAGTAATCATCATATGGTTACGATCTACAAATTCATACCACATGGTGGTAATTTCGCCCGACTCATCGCACATCATGATTTGACCGCTGGAAGTATTCGATCCACCCTGTGTCCTATTCCTTGTCTGCTGAACAGCTACTTTTCCCCGGAGCGTTGAACCTTCGCTTTGGGATGCGATCGCGAAATTGGCGTTCGACTCGATGGTCAGGGTCTTCTTCCGAGGCAGGAATTTATTGTCAGGAGACATCTCCCAGACGCCAACCAACTCCGGAACTACTTTTGCTTGAGATGCAAAATGCTGTAATACCACCTGCTGACGTTTACGGTGCTGCTGATTTTGAAGATCTGCATAAGTGCGTTGTTCCTGACTCATACCGGCGTACGGTTCCTGTTCCTGCACCTGCTGCTGTCTCTGAGAATGTGCCCGTGCAATGGCCATATTGAGCTGATTGAGATCGTTTCGGAGGTGTTCAGGAATCGTTCTCCCTATTTCGTAAAGGGCGCGGCTGGCGCCCTCCGTGTCACCTTTAGCTAAAAGGGACTGCGCCAGGTAAAATGATGCCTCAGAGGCTGGCGCTCCGGCTAATCCGCCAAAGTTCGTGTCGCCCTGCGCATTCCCTACCATAGGAATGCCGGCCATACGCTGCGGACCCAACCGGGCTGCATCCGAAAACTGCTGTATCGCTTCGTCCTGTTTGCCCATGGATGCAAGGAGCTTGCCGGCATTCAGGTGCGCTTCGGCTATTAACGTGGCTGCATTTATCGGGGCAATCATCATGGCGCCTTTCTCGGGTTGCTGATCCGGCAGCATGGCGGTGAACATTTGCCAGGACTCCCAACCCAGGAGCATTCTCGGCTCATACCTGAGAGATGCAAGGTACTGATCAAGCCCCTCCTTCTGCTTTCCCGCCTGTTCCAGGAGATGCGCAAGATGGAAATAAGACTGGATGGCAAGCCCGAAATCAAGGGGATCGCGAGTCATAGGCGTTCCACTCTTCACGAAAGGTTCATCGAGGAGAAGACGCGCTTCCTCCAGCACCAGTGCAACCCGGAAAGCGGCGATTGCCTCTTTGGTCTTGCCTTCCTCTTCGTAAGTCACCCCAAGATAAGCGGGAATCCTGGCGTCAACCGGATCAAGCTGGTGGGCAGCCGCAAGCCTGCCCTTTGCTCCCTGCCAGGCGGTTTTGGTAATTTGGTCCCAGGCCAGGCGGAGCATGGGTGCTGCGGTGGTGTGGATCAGCTTACGGGCAATAGCCTGCTGTTCCTCTGCCTTCTCTTTTTGTCCGGTCTTTGCATAAAAGTCAACCAGGGTATCCTGAGCTTCCAGAGAATCGGGATACCCGTTGACAGCATCCACAAGCGTTTGCCGGGCAGCGTCATAATCGCCTGACCACACATGGAGGTCGGCCTGGATAAGATATCTGTCTGCCGTACCCCTGGCAGCCTTGACAGCAGCCTCCATGGCGGAGCGCGCCTTCTCGCGTAACCCGGTGGCCGCAGCGTCGAGTTGATTAGCCCGCTCCAGATCGACAGGGGAGGGCGGATAACACGTTGTCGTCGTAACTTCATAGATACCGTCGTATCGCGTTTCCGTGGAGGTAGAGCTTGTGCACTCCGTCTGCCTGAGGCTCGATGCCTCAGCAGAGTACTGATTTGCCCTCATGGAACGAAATTTCGCATAGAGACGCAGCGCATCAGGATCATTCCCTGACAACTCCAATGCCTGATCCGCAAGTTGTTCAGCCTCGTCGTAACGCTTGAGCATACTCAATGCAATGGCCTTCTGAATCATCGCCTTTACGTGTTTCGGATTAAGCGCCAAAGCGCGGTCGAGGATTTCTACCGCCCGAAGCCGTTCTTTTTCCTTCGACTCCTGCCAGCGGTAGTAGAGCAACCCCCGCCTGGGCTCGACGGATTCCCCCCGATTGTCAGATTCGGCAAGCATATATTCGGCAAGGTTGACCAGATTGTCTGGATTCTTGGGACGGGCACGCACGGCATCTTCGAGGATGCGGAGTTTATCCTGATACGTCTCATCATAGCGCAGTCGTTGCACTCCCGTAGCCTTGTGAACCTTGACGGCAAGGCTCACGAGCTGATCCAAAGGTGCATCAGCCTGCGCCGCCTGCTCCAGGGCAGTCAAAAGGTGATCAGGGGAACCATCGACCTGTTGTTTTTTGAGTTCATTCTCAATGGAGGATCGGGTTTTTTTTGTGGCTGAAGCATCCAGTTTAGCGGCAATTTCCAGATCAGCGCGGGTTCTTCTGGCATCCCCCCATCGTGCAGCCGCCATGGCCCGGCCAAGGTAGGCAGCGGCAAAGTCAGTGCGGCCCGTGAGGGCAATGGTAAATTCACGACGGGCGGTAGCCGGACGGCCAAGAGACAGCCAGCTATCCGCAGAAATATACAGCATGTCCGGATCAGACGGGTAAGCTGCACGGACGAACTCAATTTCCCGCAGGGCGGCATCGAATTGCCTCGATTCGTGCAGCTGTTTCGCGCGGGCGAAATGAGCGGGCGCCAGATCCGGACGTTTTAAAAAGCGTTTCGCAAACCAACGCCCCGCTTTTGCCATGGCCTCGCGAACGGGGCCTGTTTTCGTGTTGCCTCCGCTCTGCCGCGCTTTTCCATAAGAACTTGCCATCTCATAATAGACAAATGATGCATAGGCCGTTGGGTAGTCATCCCGCCCCTGAATCATGTGTCCGGGAATTGAAACAAAGCTGTATTCTTGCCCCTGCGGCGAATCCGCAGATACTCCTTCTCTGCCCTGAAGGCTCCGGGGACCCGAAATACCATGTCCCGGAGTTGCGATGCCGCTCATTGCTTCTGCAACATACGTCCAGAGTTCAGCCTCGCGTCCCTTTCCGCCAAGACGCTGGAATCGTTCAAAATCTTTCTTTGCCGGTTGAAATTGTTCGGCAAGAGTCTCAGCAACTCCCCGCGCAAGCACATAATTTGGATCATCGCCACTGGCATCAAGGGCTCGGGAGAACGCTGCAACGGCTTCAGGAAATTGTCCCTGGGTTAATGCGTCCAGCCCTTCAAGGTAGGCCATAAGCCCTGGAGTATTCCCGCTCGAAGGTGGAGCAGCCTGGATCTTTAACGGTAATACGCCAAAGCAAATACATACAAGCATGATTTTTACAAAGGTGTGCGGCATGGGTGACCTCCTTAAAAATATGAAATTTCTGTTGCAAAGGCACCGTAAAATAAGCTAATTTGTCAATAATTGAGATACTATTTGCCATAGTATATCGTTGTCAATTGGCAATTAGCAACGAGAATTTTACCGGCCGCTGGCTGTATACTATTTAACGCACGATGTCACTGAACATCCCGAATCTGGAAAGAAATAAACCCTTAGCGCCGTTCACAACATACAAAATCGGTGGATTGTCCGATTTTTTTATCGAAGTCCGTACCATCGACGAACTGATGCATGCATTATGTGAGGCCCGGCGGAATGCCATGCCCTTTTTTTTGCTTGGTTGCGGGGCTAATATTTTGATTACGGATAAAGGGTTTAGAGGTTTGGTTATTCACAATGTGGCAAATAAAGTTACTTTCTTCGATAACGAGAAAGTGGTAGCCGAAAGTGGCGCAATTGTTGCGGATCTTGTAGGGCAATGCTGTAGCCGCGGATTATCTGGTTTCGAGCACTTTGCCGGCATTCCAAGTACGGTAGGTGGCGCCATGTGGCAGAACTTACACTTCCTTTCTCCCGACAGACAGCGAATGGTTTTCGTAGGGGAAATCGTTCGTTCAGGCCGTATTTTTACGGAAGAGGGACATATTAGCACCGTCGGGGTTGATTACTTTCAGCTTGGCTATGACATGAGTATTTTGCAGAAGCGAAAAGATATTGTCCTCGATGTGACCTTTCAGTTGAGTGCAAAGCAGAAAGGCGAAATACGGGCTATTATGGATGCAAATATGGCATGGCGCAATGCCAAACAGCCTCAATTAGAGGAATATCCCAGTTGTGGTTCGGTATTTAAAAAAATTAAGAATATCGGGGCCGGAAGATTGATAGAACAGGCAGGACTTAAAGGTGCCCGCATTGGAGAAGCTGAGGTATCAAGAAAACACGCAAATTTCATCGTCAATAGAGGCAATGCAACTGCCCGTGATGTTTTACAATTGATTCAGCATGTGCAAAATGAGGTAAAACGGAAATTGGGATATGATTTGGAAACGGAGATTACGGTAGTTGGTGAGCTGTAGACGGAGTATTGCCATGTTGCGAAGCTGGAAAAGTTACGAAGAAAGAGGATGAGAAGCTGGAATCTCTCCATCCTCCCATCCTCATATCTTCCCAAACAGACGATTCGTGCGATCTCGTCAGATGTCCAGATAATCTGTTCTGGACAGTAACTATTCAGTGTATATTCGCTCATAATTGCTATGAGCGGACAAAATCAGGCAATTTCGCCGTGAAATAGCATCTTTAATGCCTGTCTCAAATTTACCCCTTGTTTTCGACAAGTTGAGAGGTAGCTGCGGATGCGACAGAAAATCCTGGTTCCGTCCAATGAACGCTAACAGCCCTGCATGTACCGTTAATCTCTTCCCGTTCATCTCCGTCTCGATTTTTGGTTGTTTTCTTTCCTTGATTTGTGCTATATTCTTCATTGAAAAGGCGAACCTCCTTTTAGGTGTTTTTATTCTCAAAATACCATCAAATCCCTCGGAGATTCGACCATTTCTGGCCTAATCCTACAACAAGGCAGGAGTTAGGTAGAATTCTTTCAACAATACTTTTTTGATATAAGATATGAGATATTGTTTATGGATAGAAGAAAAAAGAGGATAATCAAGGAGATTGGTGATAATGCACAACCCTGGTATACAGCGGGTCTGAGGTTCGAATGCCAGCGATGCGGCAGGTGTTGCCGCGGCGAACCTGGTGTGGTATGGGTTAACAGAAAGGAGATTAAAGAGATATCGTCGTTTCTAGGCATTACAGAGAACGCATTTGCCAAAAGCTATTTGAGGAGTGTTAACGACCGGTTCAGTCTCCTGGAATACGGGAACGGTGATTGTATTATGTATGATAATGGTTGTAAGATTTACGATGTTAGACCCTGCCAGTGCAGGTCCTTTCCGTTCTGGACATCAAATTTAGAAAACAGGTCTGAGTGGGAAAAATTGAAGAAGACGTGTCCTGGTGTAGATAAAGGAAAGTTGCGTACCCTCAAGGATATAGAAGACAATGTAAGGATATATGAAAGGCGTTTTGGCTAAGGTATGATAACGAAAGGACCTTTGACACAGAATCTTTATTCGGACTTGAGAACAATCTATCAACATTTGGAAAAAGAGTTAATGTTGCTAAATCCAGGTTGTAATAAGTGTGGGACGTGTTGTAATTTTACCGCATTTGATCATGTCCTTTATGCAAGCAATATCGAGGTCGATTTTATTGTGCAAAACGTGAAAGTGCCGGACTTCAACGTTTCGGACAATGTGTGTCCTTTTCTTAAGGATAATCAGTGCAGTATCAGGGATTTCCGAACGCTTGGATGCCGGGTTTTTTATTGCGACCCTCAGTACAAAGAAGTTTTGCCTACCCTCTACGAGAAGTGCTATCGATTGATCAAAGATTTGAGCAAAAAATATAACACTCAATGGGAATACCTTCCTTTTCTTGGTCGATTGGCTGAATCCAAAAAGAAAACAAATATCGGCTGTTGAGAATACGACCCTGCCCCAGTTTGTATGTTGAATCCCCGGAGAAAAAGTTTGACTTAAGTTGGAAAAATATTATACTTAAACTGATTGAGACTCAATTTCAATAATTCTTGTTCCATAAAGTGGAGATTACTGTTTGTATCGCGCAAAGAAGTTTTTCTGTTAGTTTTTGTACATGAAAAGCTACTATAGTAAACGTATGAAATAAGCTGGCATGTGCTGGTTATTGTGAGCATATTCGCTTTGCTCAGTGTAAACTCCGCGAAGTAATCCCAATAGAGAGATTGCTTCGGGCAAGCGACCTCCCAGTGGTAACTTCTTTATGCGCTAACTATAAAAGCAAAGTGTGAAACGTTCGGCTGTGTGTTCACGGCAAAGTCCAAACACCCTTAAAAACGAGTATTTATTGTGAAAACGGCTAAACAAATGCACGGAGAAGATATTGATACTTATAAGGTTGCCCTGGTGGGAAATCCAAATGTCGGGAAAAGCGTGATATTTGGTTTACTAACCGGGAAATACGTGACCGTGTCGAACTATCCGGGGACAACCGTAGAGGTCTCCCGTGGGGTATGCAATGGCTTGAATGGAGGTGTTGAAGTCGTAGATACACCGGGGGCAAATAGTCTTATTCCTCTTTCTGAAGATGAGAGTGTCACAAGGGATATGCTTTTGGAGGAGTGCAAGAAGCACGTTGTCCAGGTGATGGATGCAAAGAATCTTCGTCGTGGCTTGTTGATTACCACGCAACTTGCAGAGATGGGGCTGCCTGTGGTGATAACGTTGAATATGTGGGATGAGCTTTTAGACAGGGGAATGAATATTGATGTAAATGTATTACAGGAAAAGTTGAGTCTTCCTATCATAAAAACTATTGCTACCCACAGGGTGGGAGTAAGCGCACTATTTAGTTCCATACCGAATGCAAAAGTCCCCAATCTTTACGTTGATTACGGGAACTTCATTGAAGAGGGCATTTCTAAGATAGAGAAAATATTGCAGGGCAACACGACCGTGAATGAAAGGGCGCTGGCTATAATGCTTTTGTCGGGCGATAGCGCTCTTGAAGAGAAATTGCGAAAGCAACTTTCTGATCATGCGCTTGATGAAGTGCAAAGCATTCGGAATAATATCCAGGCGCATTTTGGCAGTCCGTTGAGTTATGTAATCAATATCAAGCGGGCAAATTATGTGGATGCGTTGGTTGAGGCAGTAACATCCAATCTCAAAAAAGAAAAGGAAACTCATCCGGTTTTGAGGAAAATGTTTTTTTATTTTCTTATGCCGGCAGTTTTTTTTTTCATGGGTTATAAGCTCATGGCTTTATTAATGTATCTCATTTCATCCGGTAGTGTTTTTGCTTCTCTTTTACCGTTTGTTGTTGGCGGTATCTCATCGATATGGTTTTCGCTGCACCTCTATGTGAAAGAATACAAGGCGAAGAGTACCATTGCAGGGATATTGGGGCGTATTACCATGCATCCGGTGGCAGCATTTCCGCTCCTGGTTATTATTTTATGGATTGTTTATAAGCTGGTGGGAGAGTTTGGCGCGGGAACATGTGTAGATTTCTTTGAAGAAAAGGTCTTTGGCCGATCATTGATACCTTCAGGTGGCTTTGATTTATGCTTATATATACCCTTTATTCAGAAGTCATATGTTATTACCCATGTGAATTTTCAAGGGTTCAATTATTATTTCGGACTGCTTGCACAAAAATTGGTGGATAAAGATAATATTATCTTTGAGTTATTTTTGAATGAACAATCCGGGCTAATACGAGTGGGGCTCACCTATGCAATTGCCATTGTTTTCCCCATCGTTGGGTTTTTCTTTCTGGCATTTGGCATTATGGAAGATAGTGGATATCTTCCACGTCTTGCTGTTATGGTGGATAAGATATTTAAACGCATAGGGCTAAACGGGAAAGCCGTTCTTCCGATGGTGCTGGGTCTGGGTTGTGACACCATGGCAACCCTGACAACCCGCATCCTGAATACAAAAAAGGAGAGGATTATTGCTACGTTGTTATTGGCATTGGCCATCCCGTGTTCTGCCCAGTTAGGGGTTATTTCGAGTGTACTAGGCAGGGTTTCGGGGATATATTTTGCCATTTACGTTTTTGTTATTTGTACCCAGCTTCTCCTTGTTGGTTATTTATCGTCTAAGGTCTTGCCTGGGGCTCCTTCGGATTTTTTGATGGAGATACCTCCGTTTCGGATGCCTAAACTATCGAATATTTTTGTCAAGACATTTTACCGGGTACATTGGTTCTTAAAGGAAGCGGTGCCCTTATTTATGCTGGGTACCCTTGCATTATTCGTGGCAACGAAGGTAGGGCTACTCTCTATTGTGGAGAGAATGGGTGCGCCAATTACCCGGAATTTTTTAGGACTCCCCGAAGAAACAACGCATGGGTTTATCCTGGGATTCTTAAGAAGGGATTACGGCGCTGTGAGCATCTTTAAGACATTGGAAGAAAAAGGAGGAAGCGCAGGAATTGACCCCAAACAATTGTTAGTCTCGCTTGTCGTGATTACGTTGTTTATACCGTGCCTTGCCAATTTTTTAGTGATGATCAAAGAGCAAGGGGCTAAAAACGCATTCCTCATGTTTGCCTTTATATTTCCATATTCGGTGCTTGTTGGCGGTATTTTGCGGATCATTTTACAGCAGTTTTCATGAATGCAAATACGAGGGAAGATCATATCCATTTCATGCAATGTTGCAGAGGTGTGCATCATCAGAGAAAACACCGCATGTGAAAGTTGTTCCGCCTGTCCAAAAAAGATGGGCATACGGGACATTATAACAGTGGCGGCGATCAATGGAATTCGGGTTGGACAGGAGGTTGTCTTACGTGAAACCAGGAATTGGTTTACAAAAAATAAAATTGTGATTGCGCTGCTTGCCTTTGTGTTTGGAATCATATTGACCGAGTCAATATCGACAATAGTATCATTCGGTACGTATCGTACAGAGATTGACTTGCTTGGCGGTGGTTTGATAACAATCATTATGGTGATGGTATTAAGGATCAAGCGTCCACGATATCTTTTTAAGATAGAGTTGACAGAAGTGGGAAAGGATTAAGTATGACTGAGCCTAGTCAAGAGGAAATTCTGGAATTAATATGGACAATAGATGAAGAGAAGGGGGTGGTCGAAAGAGAGTCATTAATAAAAAAGATACGCCTCCCCTCAGCTGAACAGGTATTAAACACCCTCATTCACGAGGAGTATGTGACAATATCAGATAGCAAAGTAGCGTTAACCAAAAAAGGCTTGGCAGGCGCGCGATTAGTCATTAGAAGGCACCGACTGGCTGAAAGGTTGTTGAATGATGTACTCGATGTAAAAGAAGATGCCATGGATTCCAGCGCATGTAAATTTGAGCATATCCTGGATGAGGAAGTCACGGCCAGTATATGTACTTTGTTAGGGCATCCGGTAACCTGTCCTCATGGAAAGGCTATCCCGCCGGGAGAGTGTTGTGAGAAGGCAAATAAGGAGATAAGGCCTGTGGTGATGCCGTTATCAGATTTAAAATCCGGGGATGGGGCGAAGATAGCATATATTGTAACAAAATATCATGGCAGGCTCGATAGGCTCTCATCTATGGGTTTATTGCCCGGCGTTCAAATCCACCTGCATCAGCGTCAACCGACCTATGTCATCCAGATGGGTGAGACACAAATCGCCCTAGATACTGCTATTGCGCGGGATATTTATGTGCGTCTCTTGTAGTCTCGCTAAACGATGACATTATTTAGTCTATGGATAATTTCAAGAAAATGAGCACTTTCTTGTTTTTGTTTATTCTTCCTGCTGCTTCCTCTTAAATATAGTATTTCATAAGTTTCTCTTAAAATAGCTTGTGAAATATCCCCATTTGTTGGTCCTCAACGATTTTCAAAACATCTGAATTGTTTAAAATTTTTACAAAAGTATAAAAAACACACAATAAATGTTTTCTTCCTTAATATTTTTAAATGCTAAAAAAGGTAAATAATTCGTAAACAGGTATAAATATTTAAGGTATTTTAATCGTATTTTTTCATATATCAACGAGATGTGTATACATATTATGTGAATATTGACAGGGATTTGACTTTTGTAAAAGTCAGCGAGAGTTAACGAGGCATATTATTTGCGTTTTATAGGTTACAAATTGGATATTAAAAAATGGTTCTGCGCAATAATTACGTTCTAACGAAACGTTTTTAGTACCTATTTGTAATAAAGAAATGTTGTATAAGAAAAATTTGTTTGGTTTTGAGATCCAAAACTAACCCTGATTTTTCAGGAAAATCAGGGTTGTAGACAACCTTAATTTACGGAGAGTTTGAAATTATGGATCCAGGTGCACTGATTGGAATGATTATTGGTGGCGCATTAATCTTGGTAGCTATTATATTTGAAGGTGGCGCTTCAGCAATACCGGGATATATTAACATGCCGGCAATGATGATTACTATTGGGGGAACGCTGGCAGCAACTCTCATAAGGTATCCGATCCCCATGGTAGTTGGTGCAATTGCTGTGGTTAAAAAGGCTATCTTTGTGAAGATTGGGGTGGCTGAGGAAATGATCAGGCAGTTGGTTGAGTATTGTAAGGTTAGTCGTCGCGAAGGTCTTTTAGGGCTGGAGAAAGAAATCGAAAAGATTCATGACGAGTTTCTGATCAAAGCGATACGATTATTGGTTGACGGCTCTGATTCAGATACTCTGAGGAGTATTCTGGGGACAGAAATTGATAATGTTCGACAAAGGCATGGAGCGGGCAAGGGTATCGTTGAATTTGCTGGTACCATATTTCCCGCTTTTGGTATGATTGGAACTGTGTTGGGACTTATTGCAATGATGAGAAAACTTGATGACCCGTCGCATATCGGGGAAGCTATGGCTGTGGCCTTTATCGCCACGTTTTATGGTGTTACCTTTTCAAATCTCGTCTTATTGCCGCTTGGCGGGAGGTTGGACACCCTAAGCAAAAAGGAGCTTTTCTTGAAAGAGATAATTATGGAAGGGGTAATCTCCATTCAAAAGGGCGATTCTCCTATGATAACAGAGGATAAACTGAAGTCCTTTCTGCAGCCAAAAGCAGCGAGCAAATTATCCTTAGGTTCTAAAGAAAAGGAAAAATCCTCATGAGTGATGAGGGCGGTTCTTCAGGAGGGCACGGTGGCCCGGTATGGTTGCTTACCTACTGTGATTTAATTACGTTACTCGTAGCCTTTTTTGTCATGATGATCAGCTTTTCTACAATTAATGTAGAAAAATACAAAAAAGACATTCCTAAGTTTGAGGAATCTTTTGATTCGCAGCAGTGGGTTGACCGTTTTACTGGCTTTTTTGATGAAGGTGTGGTGACAAATGGTGGTAGGCCTTTTGCCGGTAGGGGTGGAGACTCTGTGCTGGAAGGTGGTCGGGCGGTGTTAGTAACCCCCTCTGAAAAAGATTTGGAGCTACAGAAAAGTTCCGAAACAGAAGATCTACCCGTAGAAAATTCAGTTGGTTTTAAGGAGACGTATAATTATCTATCAGGTTTTGTAAAAGAAAATGGGTTGACAAAATATATTGATATCGAAGACGTAAAAATAGGGTGTAAGATAAAAATACCTGTGGATTTGTGCTTTGAAAAAGGTGAGTCTGCATTAAAAACTGAGGCGTACAAGATCCTTAATGAACTAGCCTTTGCGTTAAGAGCGATGAGCGGTAAAATTGTAGTTCACAGTAATGGGAGAAATGCTACAGGGCAAGACATGAAATTTCCAGCAGAGGCTGATGTATCATTAGATAGGGCAGCCAGCATTTGCGATTTTTTAGTAACTAAGGCAGATATAGAACCGAAAAAGATTGCGATATCCGGATATCATAGTGCAAAGGCGGGAGAAGAAAATATGATTGCAATTATGATATTTAAAAAATAAATTTAACCCTTCCTTGCAGATTTTTCAAAAAAATGTCGTCGACTTCACCTCATTTGCATAAAAAAAAGAAAAGATTACATGATTCTGGTACCCCCGATCTGTTTTGGACATCGTATGGTTCGGTGATAACGATATTATTAGCATTTTTTATCATATTTCAAGTCAACTTTACGGAAGAAAAGAAAAAAGAATTTATTGAGGAGTTTAAAAAATCAGTAAAGAGAAGCAATGTAACTTTTGGTATGGGTGGAATATTGCCCAGTTGGGGTGCAGACTCGGTAGAAGACATCCATATGATGAAGTATATCTATCCTGACGAAACAACCGAGCCTTCTGAGAGTGGCGACAAAGGAATCGACCTCTTTGACAAGGAAGAGACACACATACCGGCAGCAGTAATTGTTTATTTTGATGAAAACGACGCCACTTTATCTCTTGATGGAAGGCACTCTTTGAATAAATTAATCGATTTGATTGGAGAAAGGCCATGTTCTCTCATTATCGAGGGTCATGCGAGAAAAAATTTCATACCTTCAAAAAGATACAATACCTGCTGGAAACTTTCACTGGGTCGTGCAGAAGTCGTTGCCGATTATCTTCGTTACAAAGGAAATATTTCTCCTAAGAGATTGATCACCATTGGATACGGAAATAACAAACCACTTACAAAAGACATAAGAAGTGACTACTATAACGATCGGGTGTCCATAATCATAAACATATTGAAATAGAAGGTACTTCATTATTTTTCCTGTTTTTTCTTTTGGCTTGACAACCCTAAGCGGGTGTGATATTAATTCCACTACATGAAAACAATAAGAAGTCTATTAGGAAATATCTTTAGGATAGGTGTTTTTCTCCTTGTGGGTGTTGTGTGCACTATCAATACAAACACCAATGCCGGTGATTACGATGAGATGGTATTTACCGCAAATAACCAGGGAATACCGCTAAAAGACGGGGACGACATTGTTATTTACAAGAAAGATATTATTGTTCGTGCACACGAGCTTGAGACAGAATCCAAAAAAGAAGGTGATGATTTTAAGCCTGTTGAAAAATCTCTATCACAAAAACAAGAAATATCATTATTGAATACCGTCAGCCAGTATTTAGCGGAGGGGAAAAAATACGAAGCAAGAAATATGTTGTCGGATTTATTTATCAGCGGAAAAATACCAGAAAAACAAAAAGAGATACAGGACCAGCTGGATAAATTAAACGAAGAAATCATCTTCTCTCCGTTACCTTTTCCTGATGCCATTATGTATACCGTTCAATCCGGCGACATCCTTGCGCGGATTGCAAAAAGATTTAATACAAACTATGAATTAATCATGAAAATTAATGGCATCGCGCCCAACCGATTAAACATAGGTGATCAGTTAAAAATTTTAACAGGAAAGACAAAGATACTCATCAGTAAGCGAGACTTTACCCTGTTATTATTGTTAAATGATAAGTATGTAAAGCAATATCGCGTAGCAACAGGGAAAAACAACAAAACACCGGTTGGTACATTTGAAGTAAAAAATAAAATGAAGGAACCTGTGTGGTATTCGCCGGACGGGGGGGTATTTCCTTATGGACACAAGGAAAATATCCTTGGCACACGTTGGATCGGTTTCAAAGATAAACCAAACTTACATGGATACGGAATTCATGGTACGACACAACCAGAAACAATAGGTACGGCGGCTTCAAACGGTTGTATTAGAATGTTGAATAGCGACGTAGAGGAACTCTATGATTTTGTAACATCTGATACGGAAATTATTATCCAGGAATAATGACGTATGTATCGACAGGAAACTCTGGAAAAGTATGTCGACGACGCTGCAATGGGGACACCTACTCCTGGTGGCGGGAGCGTGGCAGCTTTAGTCGGTGCTTTAGCAATTAGCAACGATCATGTCCGCGATGTCGGCAAATTTGACTGTTGTCGGGGAGGAGTTTAAGCAGCATGACATTCAACAGAAGAAGATACTAAAAAGAGTAGGAAAACCTTGCTATCCTTGATGGAGGAAGACGTTTGTGTTTACCGAGAGGTGAGTAGTGCCTATGCCCTACCAAAATCATCAGGAGCGTAGAGAAATCCAATACAAAAGACAATCATTAAGGTTGTTTTATGAAGAAACAAAAGAACGCGTTTAAGGGAAAATGGAGAGATAATCTATAAATATGGAATGGGAAATAAAGAAGGGATCAAACGGATGTCTTCTTTGTAATAAAGAGTTGTCCGAAGGGGAAGAATATTATTCCGCCCTTTTTGATGAGAATAAGGCGTTTATTCGAAAAGATTTTTGTGCTTCATGCTGGAATAAAGGTAAAGAAGGGGGGGAATTTTCATTTTGGAAGACGAGAGTACCAAAAAAAGATAAACCCGTTCAGTCCATGATAAACATCGAAGTCCTTTTAGATGTTTTTATTAAGCTCGAAGGAAACCACGAAACCCATCAAAGAAATCTCCGATATGTGCTTGCGCTTTATCTCATAAGAAAAAAGATGTTTAGGCTAAAATCTCTGAAAAGACAAGACGGAGAAGAATTTATCATCCTCTCTTATCCCAAAGAAGAGAGAGAATTCAACGTTCTAAATCCACATTTAAAGGAAGAAGAAATCGAATTGCTCACTGCAGAGATGGCTCAACTCTTAAATTATTCATGCCTGGATAATGAAGCCCTGAGCATTGCAAATTAAAGAAACCAATCTTCATGCATCCTGTTTTGTCGGTGTGAAAGAAGCAATAAAAACTCTCTGCGCTATTTTTACTCCTGTGCAGTACCAATCTTCCATTCGTCTTATGGGTGTTTTGCTATGGTTTAGTGCAGTATTTCACTCTTGAGAAGCGGTGGCTGGAACGGGGCTTCCTGTTTTATTAAAACTGCATGTTTTACAATCAACCGCAATCCCCTTTTTCTTCTTTTCTTTTAAGGTCAAACGAAGTTTTGATATCTGGCCAGGGTCAACATTGTTTTCTCTTTGCAATGTTAATAATTTGACGCGTATTTTTCTTGTCCGTCTAATGCTGGGACACCTTGTTTTAATCATTCCCACCGGACAGATGCTTACGATTTTCTTTTTATTTATCTTCTGTTTTATATTTGCCATTACAGAAACTCCTTTCCTAAATTGCTAGATTTATCATTCATTTCGTGCATTTCATGAGTTATATCAGGGAAGAGCATCTTCAAGGTCTCTTTTGCCGCGAGTTGCTCTGCTTCTTTCTTGCTTTTCCCCCAACCTCTGCCATATTCATTACCTTTTATTACCACGCTTACTTCAAATAATTTCCCATGATCTGGTCCAACTTGCTGCAATACGCGGTAGACCGGAGTTACACCATGTTCCTTCTGACTATGCTGTTGAAGAATTGATTTGTAATTCTTCTCGTGTTGATTCTTGCAAACAATATCGATCTCTTTCTTTAAATACTTTACGGTGAAAGTGTAAGCTGCCTCAAGGCCACCATCGAGATAGATTGCTGCAATGACAGCCTCAAATACATTTGCAAGTAAAGATTTTGGGAGAAAATTCCGATCATTTAAACCTCTTCCTACGGTAAGAAAATCTTTTAACTGTGCTTCCAGACTAACTTTGGCAAGCGTTATTTGACTTACTACCACGGATTTTATTTTTGTTAATTCACCCTCGCTATAGTGAGGGAGTGTCTTATAAAGATAGTCCGAAATAATCATCCCCAATACGGCATCGCCCAAAAATTCTAATCGCTCATTGGAAAAATTATTTTCCAATTTACACGAAGTATGGGTAAGTGCCTTTTCAAGCACCGCGGTATTGTTGAAAAAATACCCTATTAAGAATTGACACTCACTAAGTTTTTCCGGATTTATGTGACTATTCGTTTGGAGTATCATTTTTTTGAAACTTTTTTTCCTTAAACAACAGCGACTCTTCTATGGCAGTGTATTGGGTTGCAGCATCAATAAGCTCGACGGCAGTGCTGCGTCTAAATGAAACTACCTCTACCCTGCATCCGTGTGCTTTTAGCATTTCTACAAGAGGTGCAAAGTCCCCGTCTCCGCTGACTAATACGACGGTATCTAATTTTGGTGCAATTGCAACTGAGTCAATAGCAATACCCATATCCCAATCCCCTTTTGCCGTTCCATCAGGTCTTAACCGAAGTTCCTTCGACTTGATTTCATACCCTAGCCGGCTTAAGGCATCGGTAAAGCTCGATTGATCCACATCGGGTTTTTGCACAACGTACGCAATTGCGCGAATGAGATTTCTGTCACCTACAATTTCTAATAAAAGCTTGCTATAGTCGATCTTCGATTGGTGCAACGCCTTTGCTGAATAAAACATATTTTGGACGTCAACAAATATTCCAACCCGTTGTTGAGATCCTTTGATTCGTCCACCTACCATGTATATCTTCCTTTCTAATAAAGACTTAATACACTGAAGAATACATAATAATATAAGTACCTAACTAATTATAATGATGCTGAACAGAGAAAACTATGATAAAAAATAGGTAGGTTAAGTAAAATAATATAGGTTCAAAGAGCAGAGGATAGCTACGACAAATTTCGTCATAACATACCTTTTTACAAAATATTATGGCAACAGATATGCAAATTTAACGTTTTATTTTAACAACCTTTTATTGACAGTCAATAAAAAACTGAAATAACTTAATTTTATTGACTCTTGCCGTAAATTCTGATAAATTTACCGATCAGTAAATAAATATAAATGCTTTGTTTACAATAACTAAAAATAAAATAAAGAAATAACAGGAATTAACTGAAATTTGCGATGGATATAGCCCAATTAAGGAAAGAAATTGATAAATTGGATTCAAAAATCGTAGATCTGCTAAATGAAAGGGCTAGGATAGTTTTAAAGATAGGTGAGATAAAAAAGCAAAACCGTGCTCAGGTATACGTTCCAAACCGGGAACGAGAAGTTTACTTGAGGATCACATCGCAAAATAAAGGCCCGCTGACGAATGATTGTTTAATGGCAATATATCGTGAGTTAATGGCTGGTTCCCTGGTATTAGAAAAGGCTATCAAAGTATCGTATCTAGGACCTGAGGGTACTTTTAGTTATTTTGCCGCAAAACAAAAATTTGGTTCATCGGTTGAATATGTTCCGGTAAGGGGTATTGATGATGTTTTTCGGGATGTAGCGGCAGGGAGAAGTGATTATGGAATTGTACCAGTTGAGAATTCTACAGAGGGTGGCATCCGGGAAACGCTAAACATGTTTGTTGAGTTTGATGTCAAAGTATGTGCCGAGATTATTTTTCCCATTCATCATAATTTAATGGCAAACGGTAAAAAAGAGGAGATTAAGAAAGTTTACTCTAAATTACAGATTTTATCTCAATGCAGAAATTGGTTGGCAGCCAATCTTCCTCATGCAGAGTTGATAGAAGTTAGCAGCAGTGCTGAGGCTGCCCGTGTTTTTGAAAAGACATTAGAGTCGGTAAAAGAAGGGCGCTGTTGCGCAATAATAGCTAACGCAGAAATAGCACAACAGTATGGATTCAATATCCTATTTAAAAATATTGAAGACAATCCAAATAATGTAACACGGTTTTTTGTTTTGAGCAAAGAATACGGCGCTCCGGGCGAAAAGGACAGGACGGCGGTAATGTGCTATACCAAAAACCGTCCCGGGGCATTATTGGAAATACTAGAACCTTTTAGAAACTATAATATTAACCTTACTAATATTGAATCATTACCTACCAGGAAAAAGGCTTGGGAATATTGCTTTTATCTTGATTTTGAAGGACATGTAGCAAATGCATCTGTCCAAAAGGCACTTGACGAAGTTTTCAAAAAGTGTTCAGATATGAAAATACTAGGATCGTTTCCAAAATGCGATTGAAGGGATACCATGCTGAAACAATGATGAAAAAGCCTTTTGTCGTGGGAAATTGGAAGATGAATCTCACCCTTAAGCAGGGAGTAGAATTTGCCGGGTTATTGAAAAACGACCTGAAGGGAAAACGAGAGGTACTTTGTGGAATTTGCCCGCCCTTTGTCTTTCTAAGCGAGATTTGTAAAATACTGGAAGATTGTAATATCTGTGTAGCTGCACAAAATATCCATAGTGAAAAAAATGGCGCATATACCGGTGAAGTTTCCGCTCTGATGGTAAAAGAAGTCGGTTGTACTCATGTGTTGATAGGTCATTCTGAGCGGAGACATATCTTTCATGAAACCGATTCCTTTATCAATGCTAAAATAAAGATGGCACTGTCTGCCACTTTAAAACCAATTTTTTGTATCGGGGAAACATTAGAGGAAAGGGAGGCTGGAAGAACAAAAGATGTGATTCAAAATCAATTAAAAGGAGGTTTGCACGATATTCGTGCTGATCAATTAAAAGAGCTTGTGATTGCTTATGAGCCGGTATGGGCAATTGGTACGGGAAAAACTGCCTTGCCCGGGCAGGCCAATGAAGTTCATGCATTTATCAGAAACATCGTAGCGGATGCGTACGGCAGAGATTTCGCTGCTAGCTTATATATTCAATACGGCGGGAGTGTTAAGCCAGGGAACGCAAAGGAGCTCATGGCCCAGCCGGAGATTGATGGACTTCTGGTAGGTGGTGCAAGCATTACATTTGAATCGTTTTCAAAAATTATTGAGACGGTGTCAAAAGATTAATTTTTTTGATAACAGTTTTTTCATATTGGAGAGTTAGATGGTGAAGGCTGAAAAGGCATTTAAATGGGGAATTGCAATTATTGTTATCTTTGGGATATTAAATGCATTCTATTTTTTTAATTTAATTATTGCATTCAAGATTGTGTTGCCGATACTGTGCGTGTTCATGATCGGGTCTATCTTATTACAATCAGGAAAAGGGGGAGGATTGGCGGCAATTGGTGGATTGGGAGACCAGTCTGCCTTTGGTACAAGAACAAGTACCTTTTTAACGAAAGTTACCTACCTTATAGGCGCTGCATTTATTGTTGCCACCGTCTTTTTGTTTAAGCTGTCCATCTCTACTACCATGATGCATACGATGGTTCCTCATGAAGTTTCTGAAGTGCCGCATACGCATGATCATCCTGTGCCTGAAGCGCAGCATGTACACGGCGATAATTGTTCTCACCCAGAGGGGCAGGAGAGTAGCCCCACCAATATTGGAATGCAGGCGGTTGAGGAAAAACCATCAGACAGCGCGGCACAGAAAAGTTCTCCTCAAACAGACGTAAAGGGTGCGGCGCCGCAGGAGAAACCATCGGGTATGAATCCTGTTCGGGAAGAAGAAAAAGCGCCAGAGAGTACAAAGTAGTCCCTGAACGAAATGGATAAACAATCGGATAAAAATTGGGAAAATAATTAAACAACGCATAGATTTGGTGACTTTGATGATCAAGAGCATGACGGGATTTGGTATTGCAGAATATAAGGATGCTGAACGTACGCTTCGTGTGGAATTGCGTTCGGTGAATAATCGGTTTTTGAAGATAGATTCGCGGTTACCGGAGATATTGGAGGCGTTTGAAAGCAAGATTGAGCAATCAATCCGAAAAAAAATCAATCGGGGTACTCTTCTTTTAAACGTAAATTATCAGTCGCTTCTTCAGGAATCTGCGTATGTCTTAAATTGCGATAGGTTAAAAGAGTATTTTCGACTGTTGAGTGATGTTAAAAAAGAGATTGGCTCCAGGGAGAAAATATCAGTAAATACCCTGACCATGCTTCCGGGAGTGCTCCAAAAAAGCAAAAACAATCATGAGGATGCTGATGCCCTGTTATCCATATGTGTTTCTCTGGTAGACGAAGCCCTCATGAAGATGCTGCACATGAGGGAGGTTGAAGGCAAACATCTGAAAGAAGATATTGAACAGAGAAAAACCGGCATTCTTGCAATGCTTGATAAGATTGAGATGCGGGCACCGGTGGTAGTTCAGGAATATAGCAAGCGGTTACAATGCAGGATTGCCTCACTCTTAGCAGGAACGCCTGCAGAATTAAATGATAGCAACCTCTGCCGTGAAATTGCTCTCTTTGCAGAACGATCTGATATCAGTGAAGAGATAAGTCGTCTGAAGAGCCATTTACACCAATTGCAAGAAACGATCCGATTGGATGAACCGGTAGGAAGAAAACTCGATTTTATTGTCCAAGAGATGTTCCGTGAAACGAATACCATGTGCTCAAAGGCAAATGATAGTGTCATGTTGAAGGATTTGGTGGATGTAAAAACGGAGATAGAAAAAATTCGGGAGCAGATATTTAACATTGAATAGACGGTATGAATTACTTCGTTTTTTAGAGTGCCGGGAGCTATGGGGAAGTTGGTAATTATTTCAGGTCCGTCTGGATCTGGCAAGACAACAGTTTGTAAACTGCTCGAAAAAGACCATCATGTGAAGAAATCCATATCGATTACTACACGCTTACCCAGGCATAACGAGCAAAACGGCGAAGCATACCATTTTGTGTCAACTCACGAATTTGAAGAGATGATCAAGAAAGGCGAACTGGTAGAACATGCGGAATATTGTGGATGTTTTTATGGAACTCCGATGAAGGCATTAAAAGAGGCGCTTACGAAAGAGGGCTTCTATTTACTCGAAATCGAGGTGCAGGGGGCATTACAAATTATGGAAAAATTCCCGGAAACCATATCGATATTTTTACTGCCTCCGGACAAAAAAACGTTGGGCCGGCGGCTGGCGCAAAGAAATACCAATAGAGAACAGGATTTGGAACTTCGCTTAAAAGTTGCTGACAAAGAATTGGAATACAAAGACCGGTATAACCACTGTGTCGTGAATGACGATCTGACGATAACGGTAAATACGATCCGTAAAATACTAAACCTGGCGTAATCATGTCCTACCATATTGTTTTGGGAGTTACGGGAAGCATTGCTGCGTATAAGGCGGTTGAGATTGTATCATGTCTTAAGAGACAGGGAAATCGTGTTGTCGTGATCATGACATCATCGGCCCAACGTTTTGTTAATCCCGTGACCTTCCGTTCCATTTCTCAAAATCGGGTAGTAACCGATCTTTTTATTGATAACGAGAATTACGATCCTAATCATATATCTCTGGCGGAACATGCCGATTTGATAGTGGTTGCTCCCGCTACGGCTAATTTTATCGGCAAGGTTGCCGCGGGTATCGCCGACGATGCGTTGACTTGCACGGTTATGGCGGCACAATCACCGGTTATTATTGCGCCGGCAATGAATGACAGTATGTATTTAAATCCCATCGTACAGGAAAATATAAAGAAGTTGGCAAATCGTGGGTACAGAATTATTGAACCTGAACAGGGCAGGTTGTGTACGGGGCGAATTGGGATAGGGAGATTAGCGGCTGTTGAGAAGATTGTCGGGGTAATTGAAGAAGAGCTCAACAAGAAAAGGACGAGATGAATACGATAAAGATAAAGGTAATGAGAAAGTCGGGATGTGAGGATCTACCTTTACCCCGATATATGAGCGAAGCGGCAAGCGGTATGGATTTATATGCGGCAGTGAACACATCTGTTTTGATGGAACGCAGTGAAATCAAACTGATTCCTACCGGTATTCATATTGAGTTGCCCCGGGGATATGAGGCGCAGGTGAGGCCGCGAAGCGGCCTGGCGCTGAAACATGGTTTGACGCTCGTAAACACTCCCGGCACCATTGACAGCGACTATCGTGGAGAGATTGGGATTATTCTCTGCAATCTTGGGAAAGATACGTTTACGGTTGAACGGGGGATGCGGATTGCACAACTCGTGATTCAACCGGTAACCAGAGCGGAATTAATCGAAGTTGAACGTTTGGAAGAATCTCCACGCGGGATAGGTGGTTTTGGTCATACAGGACATTAAATTGGCATTGAATTCTTTTCCGCTCTCAGAAGGAATCATATGGGGATCAAACGTTTTGTACGTGGTGTTACCGCAGTTATCCTTATAGCCTTCGCGTTGTTTCTCCTGCTAAGTTTCATCAGTTTTTCCTCCAACGATCCTCCTTTTGCAGATTATCCGGTGAATAATCCGGTGCATAATTTTTGTGGGCTTGCAGGTGCACAGGTCGCCGGCTATGCCTTAGCAGGCATGGGGAGGACTTCCTATCTGCTCGTTATCCTGTTGGGCTGGTTAGGGACACAATATTTCTACAGGGAAAGGGTCGAATACCTGTGGGTAAGGGTGATAGGGGCTGTTCTCCTGCTATTTTCAATCGCGTCCCTGTCAACCCTTGGGTGTTACTTGTTAAAAAAGGATTTTCTATCTGTCAATGTTGGAGGGATTTTTGGGATTGTGACGGTCTCGAGATTATATGAGTATTTTAGTTTAACAGGCACCCTCATTGTTCTGGGTTTAGGGCTTGCTATCTCGGTTATGCTCTTGCTTAATGCTACGCCGATGTCGCCATTCATAAAAGTGCCAAAAATGGAAACGGAAGAAGATGTAGCTACTTCTGCGCGTGATTCCAAAGTAAAAAACCTTAATCCTCTTCGTCGTCTGAAAGATAAGGTGTTTTCTTCTGTAAACATTGCAGCGAACGATACCCAGGAAGGCGATGCGGAAGCCTCTTCTGCAGATGACATTGCGGAAACAAAAAATGAACTCTACGAGTTAAAAGGCAAGATCGAAAAAAACAAAAAAATGTATGATGGGAAACCCTGTTTGGATGGTGAGGAGATGGAAGAGGGAGGTGGAGATGAAGATAGATACGATACCGTCCCTACCGAAAAACAGGAATCTGTTTATAAACTTCCACCGCCGGATCTCCTGGAAAAACCTGACTTCAAGGGACATGGGGACGACTGGGATCAGATAACCCAGCGCGCCCAGGTGTTAAAAAATACCCTCGAACAGTTTAATGTAAAATCAGAGGTTGTGGAAATTGAAAGAGGCCCTGTCATTACCATGTACGAATTGGAGCTAGCTCCGGGGACAAAGGTTGGTAAGGTTGTGGGCCTTTCAGATGATCTCGCCATTGCCTTAAAAGCACCCAGCGTAAGGGTGGTTGCGCCACTCATGGGGAAATCTTCCATTGGAATTGAAGTTCCCAACATCCAGAGGAAAATGGTGATGTTGCGGGAGTTGCTGGATGCCTCGGAAGAAGTGCGGAAAAAGATGTCTATTCCTCTTATGATCGGGAAAGACGTTGCGGGAAATCCCGTCATATCGGATTTGGCGGCTATGCCCCACCTGCTGATTGCGGGGACAACAGGTTCCGGAAAATCGGTTTGTTTGAATTCGGTGATCTTAAGCATCCTCTTCATGCGTCATCCTCATGAGGTTCAGCTCTTGCTGGTAGACCCGAAAATGGTTGAGTTTTCGCTGTTCCGTGAAATTCCGCATTTAATAAGCCCTGTAGTGACAGATATGAAAAAGGCATCAGCCGTCCTGGAATGGGCAGTAAATAAAATGGAGGAACGATATGCATTACTTGCCAGTGTAGGGGTGAAGCACATCAATGGTTATAACAGGCTGGGAATGCCGGAGATTAAAAGACGCCTGAATCCGGACGGAGATGCGAATCTTGAAGACGTGCCTTTTTATCTGCCCCATGTGGTCATTGTGGTGGATGAACTGGCTGATCTGATGATGGTGGCATCCAAAGAGGTGGAAGGATCGGTAATACGCCTGTCACAAAAATCGCGTGCCGTGGGTATCCATCTTATCCTGGCAACACAACGGCCTTCCGTTGACGTGATTACCGGGCTCATTAAATCGAATTTACCCTCCCGGATATCGTTTTACGTTGCTTCAAAGGTGGATTCAAGGACGATTCTTGATCAAAACGGGGCAGAAAAACTCCTGGGAAGCGGAGATATGCTGTTCTTGCCTCCTGGAACTTCAAAGCTGGTACGCGTCCAGGGGGCGTATGTAAGTGACGAAGAGGTAAAGAATGTCGTTGAATATCTCAGAAAATGTGCGGTGCCGCAGTTTAGTCCGGAATTAAAGTGCTGGAAAGGCGCTTCAGATCAGGACAATAACGCCAAGGACAATCTGTATGCTGATGCGGTAAGGATTATCCTCGAGTCGCAGAGAGGGTCTGTTTCACTCTTGCAGAGGAGATTGGAGATTGGATACTCACGAGCCGCAAAACTTATTGACTTGATGGCAGAAGACGGGATTGTGGGCGAATATAAGGGGAGTCAGGCCAGAGAGGTATTTTTAACCCTGGAAGAATGGGATGCCCAAATGGCACGAATGAATCAGGAAGAGATGGATAACGTGTAATATGAAGTCGAAAAAAGTTGCGTTAATCAATTTGGGATGTCCAAAAAACCTGGTGGATGCAGAAGAGATCCTTGGCAGGGTGGCTGAAACCGGAAGTACAATTTGTCAGTATCCCGAGGATGCCGAGGTATTGATCATAAACACCTGCGGTTTTGTTGACGATTCCAAGAAGGAGTCAATAGATGCAATCTTCAAAATGGCAAAACTGAAAGAAGATGCCCGATGCAAGAAACTCATTGTCACGGGCTGCCTCGCCCAGCGATATCCGACTGAATTGCAGAAAGAAATTCCAGAAATCGACCATGTGGTTGGTCTAAAAGATTTTGACACACTGACTGATTTGTCCGGTTCCGGTGACAAAAAGAAACAGACGTCGCCGGCGCAGTGCAGTGACGATTGGCGCAATCGCATCCGGTTAACTCCAAGACACTATGCCTATCTCAGGGTTTCTGATGGGTGCGATAACTGTTGTAGTTATTGTGCCATTCCGGGTATACGCGGAAGGTTTCACAGCCGGACCATGGAGAATATTCTTGAAGAGGCACATCAGATGGCCTGCGAGGGAGTAAAGGAGATCAATGTTATTTCACAGGACACTACCTCGTACGGTATGGACATATATGGCAAACAGCAGTTGCATATCTTACTGGAAAAACTTTCCAGGCTGAAAGGCATTGAATGGATACGGATTCTCTATACTCATCCACGGCATTTTTATCCGGAGCTTATCCATGTTATTAGTCAGTCTGATACAATCTGTAAATATATCGATCTCCCTATTCAGCATATTCATGACACGATTCTTAAAGTAATGGGACGGGGGGTAACGCGTGCGCGTATCGAGAGTCTGATCGAAGATCTGCGGAGTCACATACCAAAACTATTTTTAAGAACCTCTCTGATTGTGGGGTTTCCTGGTGAAACAGAAGAACATTTTGCAGAGCTTTTAGGCTTTGTGAACAGCGCCAAATTTGAAAGGTTGGGCGCATTTCCCTATTCCAGAGAAGAAGGCACGCCTGCTGCATCCTTCAGGAAACAGATACCCAAAGAGGTAAAGGAACAGCGGTTAAAAGAGATCATGCTCGCACAACAAAAAATTGCCTTGAAAAAGCATAAAAATCTGGTGGGTAACACAATCTCCGTTATGGTAGATGAGAAGAGCAACAAGAACGGAGCGTGGCTTGGACGAACTTACGGCGACGCGCCTGATGTTGATAGTAAGGTAATTATCCGGGAAAATCATTTGAAACCCGGTGATATTAAAAACATGATTATTACAGGCACTGCAGGATATGATCTGGTAGGAACGGTAATTCACCGCAAAGGTGCAAAGGGAGCGAAAGAGGGTTAAATGAGCTCATTTGATTTCGCAAGATGTACGGCATTTAATTTA
This sequence comes from uncultured Candidatus Brocadia sp., assembly GCA_964490485.1. GTDB lineage: Bacteria > Planctomycetota > Brocadiia > Brocadiales > Brocadiaceae > Brocadia. The sequence goes on from CAZBCT010000003.1 coordinate 81,541, forward strand.
CCCAATCGGTTAACTTTATTAAGGCTCTTGCTGGCCATTGTATTTTTTATATTTCTCTCGTACCGCTTTTACAACGTTGCCCTTGTCGCATTTTTATTTGCCTGGTTAACTGACTGGTTGGATGGTTATTTAGCGCGAAAAAAGGGACTTCTTACTGACTTTGGACGTATCGCAGACCCATTTGTCGACAAGATCATTGTCTGTGGCGGGTTTATCTTACTCATACAGCATGCCCATGATATCATACCCCCATGGATGGTGGTAGTAATTGTGGCGAGAGAATTTTTGGTTAACAGTCTTAGAAGCTATTCAGAATCAAGGGGGATTGAATTTGGCGCAACCATATGGGGCAAGGCAAAGATGTTTGTTCAGTCGCTAACCATTAGTCTCATCTTGCTGTTTTTCGCGCATCTCAGAGATTTTACTGTCATCAAACAGGGAATCATTATTATGCTCTGGCTTACCGTTATTATTACATTAGTTTCCGGGATTAAATATATGGTAAAAGCAGGTCCCGCAATCCTGGCAAAGTAGCCGTTTGAATTTTGGTAACACTTTAGCTTTTTGAAAACCCCCTTTCTCTGTAGGTGTGGCGTACTTGAAGGTATTCACACGCAATAAAAACAA